>CALIZB010000010.1 GCA_938028625.1 uncultured Bacteroidia bacterium
AAGAATATCTACTCTATTAGATTTGTCATCTAAGGTTACCCGATTACTTTCACTTTCTAAAAACTGATGTATTTTAACTTCTTTTTTTAAGAGTTCTGACAAAAAACCTTCAATAATCACAAAATTGCTTTTGTTTCTCAACAAATACTTTATCGCAAAGTCAAAACTGACTAACTTTGTTTTTTTAGGCTCTTTCTTTTTGGGCATAGACAAAAATACAAAAGAACTTCATTAAAAGGATACATGGATTTTCTTCTACCCTCATACAGAACCATACTTTTTCTTATTTTTGTATCATGAAGCATTTTTTCAAAATATGCTTGGGGACAGGTTTGCTGGTATACTTATTACTTTTTTTAATTGCATGTAGAGCTACCAAATCAGACGGTTCTCTTAATAAAAGCATTACTAGTTTAGCTTATCACAACACTACGGCACATTACAATCGTTATTTTAACGGAAAAATGAGATATATGGAGTCTAAAAAAAATATTGAAGATAAATATAAATATGATTTTACTGAGATTTTACCCATTTATCTTTCTCTTGATGTTAGTCAAAATAAAGCGGAGTTTCAGAAGTTTGATGAAACCATAAAAAAGATGTCTATTGCTATTACAGACCATAAAAACAGCCGTTGGGTAGATGACTGTTATTATTATATTGGTTTAGCTCGTTTTTACAAAGGGGATTATTTCAGTGCGGCACAGTCTTTTGCGTATTTGCTTACCGAAAAACGCTTTGAAAAAACAAAATACAAAAATGACTGTGCGGTCTGGTTGGCAAAATCTAAAATTGCCGCTGATGACAACCTTACAGGTAAAAAAATTATTGATGAGTATTTAAGTAAAAAAGACCTTCCTAAACGCATAAAAAAAGACTTTTTTGTCCTTAATGCTTATTATTTTTCTAAACTTAAAAATTATCCGTTAGTGGTAGAAAATTTAGAACAGGCGGTAAAACTTACCCGCAGACGCAAAGAAAAAAATCATTATTACTTTATTCTTGGACAGTTATATGTCCGTCAGGGAGAGAAAACCAAAGCTTTTGACGCCTTTACACAAGCTATGAAACGTAATACGCATTATGAATTTACGTTTAATGCTAAACTCGGACAGGTACATGCCTATCTATCAGATACCAGTAACAAACAGAATAAACAAGTTACGCGTACCCTCAAACGCATGATTGCTGATGATAAAAACAGCGACAACTATGACCAAATATACTACGAACTCGGCAATATTGAAGTGCGCAACAAAAACTATCAAAAAGCCGTAAATGCCTATAAAAAATCTGCTAAACTGAGTACAAAAAATGCTTATCAGAAAGGTTTAGCATACAACAAGTTAGGAGATATTCATTTTAGTCCATTGAATAAATTTATATTGGCAGAAGCGTATTACGATAGTGCCGCAAGTGCATTCAAATCTTCAGGTAAAGCCAGTAAAGAGTCTGAAAAAGCAGAAGCGATTAAAAAGAATCTCTCTAACTATGTCAAATATACCAAAATTATTCGCGAAAAAGACAGTTTGATTAAGTTCAGCATGCTGCCACAAAAAGAACAGTATGCTATTATTGATGCTATTATCAAGAAGAAAGAACAGGAACTTAAAAAATTAGAAGATAAAAAAAGTAGTAGTGGAAGTGGTTTTATAGACCCACTGAAAGACGAAACCCCAAAATCTAATGTGAATACAGGGGGAAGTTTTTATTTTGATAATCCGGGTGCAGTGGCACAAGGTAAAGCAGAATTTAAACGCTTATGGGGTGATAGAACGTATGGTGATAATTGGAAATACTCCGAAGGTATTAAGTTTGATGATTTTTCATTTAACAACAATGACCCAAAAAATAACAGTGACCCCAAAAACAAACCTAAAAATCCGTTACTTTTGAGAGAAACCTATCTTAAAAATCTCCCTAAAAATGATGAAGAACGTAATAAAATGCTCGCAGAAATAGAAGAAGCGATGTTTGAACTCGGAAACACTTTCAATATAGGCTTTAATATGCCTGATTCCGCACAATATACTTTTGAAAACACCTTAAAACGTTTTCCCGAAACCAAAAACAGACCGTCCATTTATTTTTCACTCTATGGTATTTACAAAAAACTTGGACTAAACGAAAAATCCGATTATTACAAGAACCTGCTCATTCAAAACTATCCTGACCATGAGTATACACAAATTATTATGGGTAAAGCCAATAAACAAGTTGCTTACCGTGATAGTATGAACAAAATATATGCACAAGCCATGGATAAATATGAAGCAAAACAGTTTCACGAAACGATAACTATATGCGATAATGCTATACGTCCAAATCCAAAAGACGAAGAAGTTGCTAAGTTTCATTTTTTACGTGCCTACTCTTACAAGCATTTGGACAAACCTGATAGCCTGATTGCAGAATATCGTTTTATTGATAAAACTTATCCTAATGCCCCTTTTATCAATCAAGTTAAAGGTCTGTTAGCTACTTTGGAACAAAACAAAGAAAATATCTCAAAAGCTACCCTTGAATTTGACCCAGATATCAGACCTACAGATAAAATAGTTGTTTTTATGTATCTTGACAGTAAAAAAAGCCTTACTGCTGTCAAAGCAAAAATCTCTGATTTTAATTCCAAGTACTATTCTACCGCTAATTTCACAATCAATGATAATATCTACAATGATACACTTAATCTTATCTATATCTCTGTATTTCCTGATATAAAACAGGCAGAACAATATGCAGACCAACTCAAAAAAGATGAATCTATGAAAGATTTTTGTAATAATAATGTATTTGCTATCAGCAATCGCAATCTTAATACACTAATATACAAAGCTACCCCTAATGACGGTATCCATAAAGAATACGACAACGGAAAAAACAGTTTAGATGTATTCCTTAAATTTTATCAGAAAAATGAACAAAACAAATAAAAATTTATAGTTTATTCTCATATTACAGGGTTTTCGCATAGGTACATGAAGACTATTATGCTATATTATGACATAAAGTGAAAAATCAGCCAAAAACAACATTGAACTTTATCAACAAAAACATTGAACATGCTCTTAAAACTGCATTTGCAAGGCTTTAAGCAGATTTTCGTACTTATAGTATTCAGTTTGTATTTTAATCTGTTTTTGTTCCATTTCAAAGAGTTTGTTTTCTCTGCTAATAATTAGAAAAATAGAACTTTCGCCCATTTGAAACTTGATTTCCTCCTGTTTGAGTAGCGTTTTGAAGTTTTCTACTGCTTTATCTAAATTTTGATTTTGCTGTTGTAAGAGTTCTAACTGAGTTTTATAGTTTTGAAGTTTGTTGTTTAGTTCTATTTGCTTAAAATCTCTGCCAAGTTGTGTCTGCTGAATTTTGTATCGTGTGATGCGCATGTCAGCAAGTTCTTTTTGTATCCACAGAGGAAAAGATACAGATACCCGCCATTTATAGTTGTTTTCGCTCCATGTACCTGAAAATCCTTTGCTTAAAAAATTGTAATCTATACGAATATCAGGCAGTATTTTATTGCGTTTGAGTTTAAGGTCAAGGTTAAGTTGTTTAAGTTTGTAATCATAATAGCGGATAAAAGGGTGCTGTGCAAGATTTTCATTTATATTTATAGGTTTAGATAATACAGTATTGACAGATGCAGGTATAATGGGTTCAGTAATCGGTAGAGGTTGATTATTAAGCCAAAAAAACGTATTAAGTGTCCATTGAGATTGAATGTATTTTCTTTCAGATTCTAATACTAAAATTTGTCTATCTTGAACAAAAGTAAAAGATTCTAATGTATCTGAAGCGGGTCTATCGCCTTTGATATACATAGTACGAATGCCTTTATGCCTGTCCAAAGCACGTTCATAGAGTTTTTTAGAGAGTTGAAGGTTAAAATAATTATAGCTCCATTCCCAATAAGAATTAGTAGCTTCTGTCATGATTTGGTTTAACATCAAGATGAGTTCATTTTCTGCATTAAGAACGCCAATTTTAGCTTGTAAAGCACGTATTCTATTTTCATTCTGAATAAGTCCTTCCATAAGTGGAATACCTACCCCTGCGGTGAGTAAACCGTCAGCGGGAGTATTATTTTCAGGGTTTACATATTTACCGATATTTTTTTCGTATTGTACCTTGAAGTCTATACCATACCAGGTAGGCGCTTTAAGATTGGCATTAAGCAAATTGTAATAAGGTTGATTAAAGTATTTTTCATCATTTTGAAGTCCGAATTTTGGAATAAAAGTGGCATTTGCTTTGGCCTTTTCGGCTTTGGCAAGTTCTATGGCTATGCGGAGCTGTTGTACCAATGGGTGGTGTTGTTTAATGATACCATAAAAATCTTCAAAAGAAAGTTTTTTGATAGACAGCGTATCTGCATAGGCACTTAAAAAAGAGCATGTACTAGTAATACAATATATCAAAAATACTTTACTTTTTATCCTTACCATTTTTCTTATACTTTTTATCAGGGGTGCTAATTGCATCATAGTATTCAGGCGGGAATCCGTTTAATTGTCGCCATATTTCATATCCCAAGGGTACATCTTTGAGCAGTATAATTCCTGTACTGCCTGAGTTGAGTGCTAATTTATCAGGCCATTTTTCTCCGTCATCAGGAGATATAAGTACCCGGTATTTGTTGTTTTCGCTGATGTTTTTGTCAATAGCGGCTACTTTTCCCTTAAAAGTACCTATACTTGCCCCAGGCCAACCGCCAAAAACCAAGCTCGGATATCCGTCAAATTGGACACGGACTTTATCGCCGATATGCACTACGGGATAATCTCTTGGACTAATGTACAATGTAGTAGCCACTTCATAATTTGCAGGAACTATGGTAACTAATGGCGTACCATCTTTGATAATTTCTCCTATACCGAGCTTAATGGCTTGCACAATATAGCAATCCTGGGGTGCAGTGATGTAATAATAAGATTGTCTTTTTGTGTAAGTATTAAGTTGAGAACGCATTTTAGCTACGGTGGCACGGGCATCATAAGCGGCAGAAAGCGTAGAAAACTGTTCGGCTTCGGATTTGGCAATTTTATCGTTGTAGTCTGCAGTTATATTGGCAATTTCCAATTTTGCATTACTGATTTCCTGTTGTGTAATACTTAATTTGTTTAACGAAGCATTGTATTTGTTTATTGCTTCCTGCTGTTTCAGCCTCCGACCTTCCAGTTCTGTAAGAGATTTTAAGCCGTCTTTGTAGAGTTCTTCAAAACGTTTTGCCTGTGCATTAGAAATGTCTAAATTTACTTTGGCATTTACATACTCATTACTATCAATAGACAGTTTTGACTTAGCCTGTTCTAATTTGTTATATGCTTGATTAAGTTTTGCTTGTAATCCTTCACGTAGAGCTTTTAACTGCATTTCTAGTGCGTTTACTTTATCCATATAGGCTTTGATAGCATCTTCTTTGGCGGCAATCTGGCGGGCTGTATTGTCAATCAGGTTAGGGTCAAAATAATCTTCCTTGGCTTCTGAGATGCGTACAATAGTATCCCCTTTTTTGACAAAATCTCCCTCCCGTACATACCACTGCTCAATTCTGCCCGTAATAATGGACGGAATAGACTGTGGTCTGTCATTGGGGCGCAAAGTGGTGACTGTACCTACTCCCTGTACATTCTGCGTCCAAGGTAAAAACATAAATAAGAATGCAGTAAGCAAAAAAAACTGAATAATTCTTGCTAAAACAATGTGTGGACGGATATTGCTTACCTGTTCCAGACTTGGCGTTTTGTATTCATTTAAATGTGTTCCTCCTATTCCCATATCTCTAACTGTAAATTAAAGTAATACTTCGTTTACTAAGCTCAGATTTGAAATAATAAATAAAATCATCATCTAAATAACTGAAAATGTTATTTACAATCAGTAAAGTAGGATTTACCAGCAGGGTACGCAGCAAAATAACCTTGTAGGTAAATCTGTCAGACAAAATAGACTCATGCGTAATAATGGTATCTAATCCATACTCTAAGTGTTGTATGGTATCCCATATTCCGAAGTATTGTAACCATTCTATCAGTTCCATATCGCTAATGTTATGCGTAAGGCATATATTTTCACGTATAGTTCCTTTGAAAAGCTGGTCATGGCGGTTAATAAACAACATATCATGGTGGTCATAGTATACTTTAAGGATATTGATACCATTAAATAGTAATTCACCCGATTTAACTACGGCTTTATGTTTGTGCAAAATGAAGTAAAGATACTCTAATAATTGTAAAGAAGATTTTTTTTGTTCACCTTGTTCTAAATGCAAAGTTTCATTGATATGAGTTTCATAACCGTCTATATTGATAACTACATCTTTAAATTCTATCGTAAGCGGAAAATGAATATCAAACTCAGGAAGGGGTATCTCTTCATATTCTTTTATAGTGAGAATTTTTTCTATTTTATAGATATTTGTCAGCATATCATAAATTACGTCAACTGTGAATATTATTTTTTCTACTGCGGCTATCATTATGAGAATAATAAGTTCAGAAGCAACAAACTGACCAAAAGTAATAGTGCCCTGCCCTACTAATACACCACCGAGAAACATCAGGGTAAGTGTGATTATCACTTTGACAATAATAAGCGTAATGTAATGTTGTTTAAGCATTCTAAAATGTTCATTTCTTTTGCGGAGATATTTTGAAATATAACTGTCTATTTTCTTCCATGAAAAAGGATTATGAATAATAGTAGTGCTTTCTTCATCATTACCTTTAATTTGAAGCCAGTGTAAAGTAGCGTACTTATGTTCGGATTCTTCTACGGATACTTTAAAGGTCTTGGAACTAATACTCCGTATAGCAAGATAGGTAACTAAGAGCATTACTACTACTAGAAAGGCAAAAAAAGAATGATAATAGCTGATAAGTAAAAATCCTAATAAAATTTGTAAAACAGCTGTGGGAAGGTCTATCAATACTTTGGGAACAGCTTTTTGTAAAAGAATAGCTTCGTAAAAATGATTTGCTATTTCTGTGGCATTTTTTTCTGTAAAAACTCCTTTCAAGATACGGTTATGAAGGTTTAATCCTATATTTCTAAATAAATTTTGTTGTAAATTCTCTGTAATTGTAAGTTGATATACCTGTAAGATACCATTAAAAATAATGGCTATACCTAATAAAACAACCAAAACATACCATGATGCAAATACTACTCCTGTGCTGATAAAGGTGATAAGTAACTGTGTGGAAAAAGGAATAATCAAAGTAATAATACCATTGACCAAGCTATAAATTAGGACATAAACAACGTGCTTGCGGTATAAACCTAAATACTTTAAAAACAACCGTACAGGATTCATGAAGAAAAATTACCTAAGGAATGCAGATACAAACGTAATGAATGCAAATATATAGAAATTTAATTGAGTTGTATGCTGAATACTAAAGATATATTTTATGAAACAGGATTGTATTTGTCTAAACAGAATGTAAAAGTTGTCCCTGTATCGGGTTCGCTTTCTACTTCTATGGGCTGATTATGGGCTTCCAGAATGTGTTTTACGATAGCCAAGCCTAATCCTGTGCCTCCGCCCTCTCGGGAACGGCTTTTGTCTACTCTGTAAAACCGTTCAAAAATTCTCGGTAGATGCTCTTTGGATATACCAATACCATTATCTGCTATGCTTATTTTGACTTTATTTGAACTGATATTAAAATATACTTCTGTTCTACCGCCTTCTTTTCCATAGCGAATAGAATTAGCTATAAGATTTACAAACACCTGTCTGATTCTGTCTTTGTCTGCCATGACATAAACCCGCTTTATATTTTCATGAACAGAAACACGAAGCATAATTTTTTTCTTTCGGGCTTCCATTTCTAAACTTTCTATGACTTCTGTAACCAATTCATAAATCAGAAAAGGTTTCATTTCCATTTGCAATTGTCCGGTTTCAAGTTGTGAAATAGCTATCAGGTCCTGAACAAGATTAACTAATCTATCCGCACTGTTTATGGCTTTACGTAAAAAAAGGCGATTATAGTTAGGGTCATCAATAGCACCTTCCAAAAGACTATCAATAAAGCCTTGTACGAGAAAAATAGGAGTTCTTAATTCATGAGATACATTTCCAATAAATTCCTTGCGATATTGCTCTAAATCTTTCAGTTTTTTAATCTCTTCACGGCTTTTATTGGCTAAATCTACAATTTCATAATTTATGTTTTCTAACGGGTCATTCTGGTCGGGTCGAGTTTCAGGAAGCGAAATACGTTCAAATTGATTAGTTTTTAGTGCTCCAATATTTTTGTATATCCTGCGGATACGTCTGTAAAAAAAGAACTCCAGCAAAAAAACAAGCACACCATAATTCAGTCCTCCTGTAACTACAGCAAACAAAAACACTATCCCAATAGATACATTGCTGATAAAATAAACGATAACTCCATTAGTTATACCTACCAATATAGAAAACAGTAAAACAGCCCTTGTAGCTGTAAGTTTTTTAAGCATATCAATCTTTACACCGTTTCAGAATAAGTTTAATATGAGTTTTATCCTTTACATCAATATCAAATTCTTTTTCCCAAATTTCAGTAAGATATACAATGTTATTGTGGTCTTCATAGAGAATATCATAATCATTAGGAATTACTGCATAAAGGTCCTGTAAAGTTATCGGAAAATAGTTTTCTCTTACTTCCCTGTCCCAGTTGTCAATATAACTGTGTTTAAGTAAAAAGTGAATTAAATTTTTATTATTGTTAATACTTCCCACTTTAACTTCAAATTCTTTGAGATAACGTTCTCTATGTTTTTCTTTTGCCCAGCGATATACTTTGCGTACATCATCTCGGTCAGATTGTCTGTCCATAGTAGCATCACCTATCATATCTCTAATCACTACATAGTAAGGTTTTTTTTCAAAAAGTTCTATCCAGAATTTTTCTATACTACTCGGAGAACCATAAGAATATACTTCATGTATAAGCGAGCTAGCATAAATAATATCTACCTTCTCAGGAATATCAGCAAAGTTATCTGTAAAAATCAAATTTGGATTAGAATAGCTTTCTCGGGCGGTTTCTATCATTTTAGGGTCAATGTCGTAACCATAGACTTTACAATCAAATATATTTGCCATAATATCCGATAAATATCCGTCAGCAGAACCAAAATCCACGATAGTTTGAATATCTGTACCTACTTTATCTATAAAAAATAGCTTGTCATACAGTCCTTTGCGCATGCCTTTGAGATATACCTCATAATTTGATATGGCAACAAAGCCTACTTTTTTCGTCATAAAAACAAAAATACTATCTCTAATTTGTAGTGCAAAATATTTTTGGTCAATTTTATTTTAAGGTAACAAATGGTAGAAGAGATATGTTTTTATTTTTTCCTATGAGTTTCAAAAAATGCAAGCACAGCATCTACTTCACTTTCCCAATAGGTATAATTATGGGCATGCGTAGGAGCTAAATGATATTTTACAGCTACCTCGGGGCAGTGTTCTTGCAATGATTTGTATAATAATTCAGACTGTTGATACGGTACTAATGGGTCTAATTTTCCATGTCCTATGTAGACGGGTACTTTCCAGTTTTTAATATGGTATATGATATTATCTTTGGTTTTCCATCTATCTTCAAATTTGGCATATTCTCCATAATATCCAATCATTACTTTATCGTTAGGAATTTTACTTTGGTCAAAATCACCAGATAAACTAGCTACGGCTTTGAATATATCAGGTCTAGATAATGCACATACCGCAACACCGCGCCCTCCTGTGGATAATCCTACCGCAAAATTATTTTGTTCGGATAACAAAATACAGTACTTTTTTTGTAAAAAATTAAACAAAGTATCTACTAACCACTGTTTTTGCGGATATTTTTGCCAATCTTTACGAGTTTCAGGATAAAATTCAGATACATAATTGCTCTTGCCCATTTCAGGCATAATGAGTACATACCCTTTTTCTAATGCTTTTTTGCATAAAGATGTTTTTTTGCACCAGTCATCTTTGGGAAAAGCAAAACCTTGTAATATAACTATATTACCTTGTATCTTGTCTGTTTTAGGTACAGCAATATCCACAAGATGTCCTCCAACAGTAAGAGTTTGAAAAGATTGTAAAGTATCACACATAACAGCAGTATTTTTTTGTACAGAGTCTTGTTTATGAACATTTTTTAGAGTATCTGACTGTTTTTTGGTCTTTTGCGATATGCAGGCTAAACACATACATATAATGACTATCAGCCCCCCCGCATGTATGAATTTTTGTATCTGTACGGTTTTCATTACATTTTAATCTTTGGTGTTGTCGTTTTTATCTTTCTCTTCTTCATGAATTTTTTTGAATATTTTTTCTATGTGCTGTACATAATCCTGTGTGTCATCAATAAAAAAGCGAAGTTCAGGAATTACTCGTACTTGATTGCGTATGCTTTGGGCGAGTATTTTTCGTATTTCTTTATTGTACAGTTCAATGTTGAGCATTACGTTTTCTCTCTGATTTTCAGGAAATACAGAAATATACACATTAGCAATACTTAAATCAGAAGATATTTTTACTCCGCTTATGGTAATAAATGTACCCTTTGATGCAAAAGAAGAAGATTCTCTCTGAAATATATCACTGAGTTCTTTTTGTAATAATTTATTGAATTTTTCTTGTCGTATGCTCATTATTGGTGCAAAAATACAAAATAGGTGTGTATTCTAAAAAAGAATTATATGGGTATCTTTTTCAAAACTGGTAACTTTTTTCTAAACTTGCACCCCGTTTTTAGTAAAATTATGTGTAATACAGAACCTTTTGTACGGCAGTTAACTACTGTTTATAATCAGAATATCAGTTATTATGATAACAAAAAATCAGGCAAAGAAACGTTATTGCTTTTACATGGTTTAGCAGGAGATAGTTCTTTTTGGCGGTATAATATTCCATTCTGGGACAATCAGAATTTTAGAATAATTGCCATAGACCTTCATGGCGTCAATGCACAAACTGCACCCAAAAAAAACAGTATAGAGTATCTTGCACGTACTATATCTAGTTTTATGCAATCCATCAATATCTCAAAATATCACATTGTTGGGCATTCTATGGGCGGACAAATAGCGATATTTATGGCATATTTTTATCCTAAAAAGATAAAAAGCCTTCATTTACTTGCTCCCGCAGGTTTTGAGTATTTCTCACAACAGGATATTGCTTATTTAGAACCCAAACTTACCCCCGAATTTACTTTTACTGCATTTACTAATAGGTTAATGAGTATTACTTATCATTTTCATCAGTGGAAAGCCGAATGGGAATGGTTTCATGAACTTCATCAGCAGTATTTTATGGAAATAGATACTTATCCGCATCAGATAGCTTCTTTTATGAAAAATATGCTTTATGAACCTGTATATGATATTTTGCCATACATACATACACCTACGCAGGTATTGGCAGGCGAGAGGGATAATCTTATCCCTAATTTTTTTATTCATCCGCAATCTACTAAAAGTATTATGGAAACGGGTACAGCCAAAATGAAAAATGCACGTTTAACCTTACTTCCCAAAACAGGACACAGTCTTATGATAGAAAATGCAGATTTCGTAAATAGAAAAATCGCATACTTTATCAAATATGAAATGTAATACAAACAAACCTGTTCATAAAATCCCTGTGCTTTCTTTAAAGAATGTGTTATTTACACATTGTGCTACTGAAAATGTATTTATACATTCAGCCAGTAACTTAACTTAATAACTACTGCACGGTTTTTTATACCAATGGTCTGTGTAGCATAGTTTTCTGTATACACAATAAATAAATCGGACATGGGCTTAAAACGCCATTGTAACCGTGAATTGATATTGATGTTATTAGCTTGTGTATTATACTGTAAAAATGTAGTAAAAAAGAGATTATTGGTAAAAGTAACTTCAATGGTTGTACCTATAAGCACCAAATCTGCAGATTTGTAAGGTTTAGGAAGCATAATTTGATTATATTCTGCTTTTATGCCCAGTACAGCATAAGGTTGCCAGCGGTAGTTTATTTCTCCAATACCTGTAAATTTATTCCCTGTAAAATAAGAGCCATAAGAAACAGAACTTGAATAAGAAAATGCTTTTCTAAAATTTGAAGTATATGAAGCATTAACCTGTTTGTAATAGTAGTCTCCCACAGGAAGCGGTGTGCTATTTGTCCCACTGGGGTCAAAAGGAAAGAAAAGATACGTGTAAATATCATCTGCGGATATATCTATACGCGCACTATTCTGAAAATTAGTTGCATGGCTTACACTGATTAAACGGTCAAGAAACTCTCCTTTACGATTAAAATACATATCAGAATATAGCCCAAAACTGTAATTGTTAATAGTTTTACTTTTAGGATAAAAAAATAGATACGCCATAGGTTCTAATCGGGTATAGTTTTTTCGGGGTACAAAACCTACTTCTGCATTATAGTTATTCCCTACAAATTCATGATTCCAATGCACTTGTATTTTGCGAGTGTTGTACATTATCCAACTTGCGTGTGCGTTTTGGTCAGGGGCTTTTTTGCTCGGTGAAAATGTATGATGATAAAACAGTTTTCCTTGCCATTTACCATCTTTTGATGCTAAATTGTAATCTATACCTGCTAATCGGTTGTATTGTCCATATTGAATATCTGTACCGTTTATAGCTTGTTTATTAACCATAATTGCCGCAATATTAGAACGGGCAAATACTTTACGTTGTAAAGCTAAAACACTATAATTATAGCTATCTAATTGTAAATCTCTTACGCCTTCGGTTTGCATAGTCATAGCACCTATACGCCAATTTTGATTGATTTTACCACTTAACCTTGCTCCGCCAAGAATAGGAACTACTTTGCCATTATACAAACCAATCTTACGCGAAAAAAATGGTCTAATTTTAGAAAAACCAAAACGCTCAAATAAATCGCTGTTTTCTAAAAAGAAATTTCGCCGTTCAGGAAAAAACAAAGTAAAACGACTTAAATTGGTTACTTGTCTATCCACTTCTACTTGAGAAAAATCAGGGTTAAAGGTAAGGTCTAAATTTAAGGAAGGTGTAATGCCTATTTTTGCATCTAATCCTGTATTAAACTTGGTCTGAAAGCCTGTTTTAGTGATATAATCCTCTTCTCCCCTGACTATTCCGTAAGGAATGAGTACCACATTTGCCCCAGGGGCGGGTGGGTGGGAATCCCACTCTAAAACTCCTGTGTAAGCTAAATGCGCAATGTTAAACTGACGCGGTACAGGATACCAAGCCCCATTTTCGTTTCTTTTAAGGTCATTTCTTGAAAAATTCACCCTCCATTGCTTGTTTTCTGTCTTATAGCGTAAAGTTTTAAAGGGAATAGCCATTTCTACTGTCCATTTATACGGTTCTATTTGAGTTTTAGAATACCATTTGTTGTCCCAACTGGTCGTAACGCCCATAGTTCCCCCATCATTAAGAATACCCTCTCTTTGCACATTATATGGACTTACCGTAAAGTTAAATCCGTTAGTTTTATCGCACAAAGGGTCTAAATACACGGCAAAAGCATCTGTACGGGGATAAGAAAAATCACGTTTCAAAGATTGAACTACGTACTCTCCATCTAATGAGTCATAACATACTGCGGCTACGTATAAAAAATTGTCATCATACGTCATCATAGCCTCTGTTTTGGACTTACAATAACTCGTATCATAAGGAAAAGACTGCCAAAAATTCGTAGCAACCTGTGCACTTTTCCATGTTTGTTCATCTAATTTACCATCTAATTGTATTTTTTCTTGTGCTTTTTTAATACAATAAATATATTTCTCTTGACCTTCTACCGTAGTTAAAAATCCGCAAAAATAAAGTATAAATAAAAAATATCGCATGTTCAAGTGTATTGAGCCACAAAAGTATACAAAGTTTCTCAATTAGCTCTGCAAAAAATGATACCATAGATGTGAATAATGTTTGAGAACTTAAATTCTTAATAAGCTCTTTGAGATGCATTATTTTTTGTATTTTTGGACATGATAAAATCATATTGTACGGTTTATTTATGCATTATCTCTTTGATAATGTTTGCACAGCCCCAAAAAAATAACCCTTATACATTAGAAAATCTTGGTATAAAATCTAAAAAAGCATTAGAGTATTTTATAGAAGCTGAACAGTTAGCGCAGCGGCGTGTATTTGACCAAGCTATTCCGTTGTATCTTAAAGCTATTAAGGCAGAACCTAACTTTGACCGCGCACACGCAGGAGTAGCCAATTGTTATTTTTATTCCCGTCAGGATTCTCTAGCTGAAATTTGGTTTGAAAAAACTCTCGCACTCAACGAAAAAAAGTATGCTATTTTTTATTCTGTGATTGGGGATATAAACTATCAGCAGGGTAAGTATGAAAAAGCGGTTCAAAACTATGAAAAATACACTAAAAGTCCCAATGCTGATGCTAAAACATTAGAAAAAGTGAATTTCAACAAAAAAAACTGTGCTTTTGCGCTCAATGCTATCAAAAATCCTACCTCTGAGCAACCTAAAAATATGGGAACTAACATCAATACTATTTACAACGAATATTACCCTTCTTTAACCATAGATGAAGAACAACTCATTTTTACCGCTCAACGCCCCCGAAATGCAGAAATTTCTGATGTACGCAATCAAGGAAGTTCAAAACTTAAAATGTATGATGAAGATTTTTATGTATCTACGTTCAAAAATGGAGAATGGCAAAAAGCAGTTAATCTCGGACCACCTGTAAATACATTAGAGAATGAAGGTTCTTGTTGTTTCTCTGCTGATGGTAAATCTGTGTATTATGTAATTTGTGATAAAATTGGGTGCGATATTTTTGTATCTGATTACATAGATAAAAAATGGTCAGAACCACGAAGATTGAATGAAAACATTAACACGCGCTATTGGGAAAGTACGCCCTGTATATCCGCTGATGGAAATACACTGTATTTTACATCTTCTCGCCCTGGTGGAAAAGGTGGCTATGATATATGGAAATCTACAAAAACTCCTGACGGTGACTGGGGTCCCGCAGAAAATCTTGGAGATAGCATCAATACACCTTACAAAGAAATAAGTCCTTTCATTCACCCTGACGGTAAAACACTTTACTTTGCCAGCGAAGGACACCCAGGTATGGGCAGTGCAGACTTATTCATGAGTAGAATCAAAACTGATGGCACATACAGCACACCTGTAAATTTAGGTTATCCTATCAATACCCCAGGTAGTGAAGCGAGTATTATTATCAATAGAAAAGGAGATATTGGCTATTACAGCCTTAAAAAACCCGCTCACGAAGGCGGAGACGTAGATTTATTTACCTTTCAAGTACCTGAACATGTTAAACCTATTAAAACTTCTTATCTCAAAGCTACTGTAATCAATGCTGATACACAAAAACCTATACAAAATGCAACCTTAAACCTCATAGATTTATCTGCTAACAAGCCCATTTTACAAAAAAATACTGATGAAGATGGAAATGTTTTATCTGTTTTGCCCGCTAATCAACTTATTGGCGTTTTTATTGAACAAAAAGGCTTTTTAACCTATTCTGAACATTTTCAAATAGAGGAAAATAGCGCCGATAAACCTCAATTGCTTACTATAAAACTTACACCCATTCAAATAGGTAGCACTACTATTCTTAAAAACGTATTTTTTGAATTTAATGCATATCAACTTTTACCTGCATCTTATCCTGAATTAGATAAATTAGCTGATATGTTACAACAAAATCCTAAACTGAAAATAGAACTTTCAGGACATACTGATGATATTGGAGAAGATAAATTTAATCTTACTCTCTCTCAAAATAGAGCTAACGCCGTCAAAGAATATCTTGTTAAAAAAGGCATGCAAGCAGAGAGAATACAAGCCAAAGGCTATGGAAAAACAAAACCTCTTGTTCCTAATACTAACGAAGAAAATAGAAAACAAAATCGTAGAACAGAATGTTTAATCATAGGATTAGAATAAGAGTTCTTCAAATGGACTTTTTTATTCAAGCTTAATGTTGTAATTTTGAAACCGAATTTATGATGTCTTTACTCAGTGTTTTATTACAGACACAAATCCCTGACGAAGCAAAAGGTATGTATCAGTCAGGTAAAATATATGTAGTTGTGAGTGTAATTTTGATTGTATTTATCGGAATGATTATTTACCTTATTCGCTTGGAACAAAAAATCAAACGTATAGAAAAGGAGCATGAACTATGAACAAAAAATGGACAATAATTATTATTTTGGTTGTTGTAGCCTCTTTTGGCTTTATGATGTATACCATGACTTCAAACAGTAGTGAATATGCTGACTTTGCTACTGCTAAAAAAAAGAAAAAAGAAGTACATATTGCAGGAGAATGGGTAATGCGTGAAAAAGCCGAGTACGACCCTGTAAAAAATCCGAATTTATTTACTTTTTATCTTAAAGATGAAAAAGGAGAAACCGCAAAAGTAATTTTCAAAGATAGCAAGCCCGTAGGATTTGAAGAATCTCAAAAAGTAGTAGTGATTGGTACTTGGCAAGGTCAAGTATTTGAAGCCTCCAAGATTATGATGAAATGCCCTTCTAAATATAATGACGGGGCAAAACCTAACGCCAATTCCTAAAACCTTTATGCAAGACATCAGAAAAATTAGTTTGCAGGAACTTACAGCCTTTCTGCAAACCCAAAACGAACCTGCGTTTAGAGCAAAACAAATTTATGACTGGATTTGGCAAAAAAATGTACATAGTTTTGAAGAAATGACTAATGTTAGTAAAAAGCTACGCCAAATTTTGAAACAGCATTTTTATTTTAACACTCTCAATATTCATCAGGATTTTACTTCCGAAGATGGTACAATCAAATTTATTTTTCAACTTTATGACGGCAAAAAAGTAGAAGGTGTACTTATTCCTACCCAAAAACGTATGACCGCCTGTATTTCTTCACAGGTAGGGTGCAGTTTGGATTGTAGTTTTTGTGCCACAGGTAAAATGAAACTTCAACGTAATTTAGAGAGTGCAGAAATTGTAGACCAAGTCGTGCATATACAAAACAGAGCTTTGCAAACCTACCAAAGACCGCTTACCAATATCGTTTTTATGGGAATGGGAGAACCTTTGCTTAACTATTCTAATGTTGTGCAGGCATACAGGCATATTACAGCACCGCAGGAAATGGGGTTAAGTACCAAAAGATTAACCATTTCTACCGCAGGTATTGCCAAAGGTATCAAAAGATTAGCTGATGACGAAGTAAAAGCAAAATTAGCTCTTTCCCTGCATGCCCCTACAGATGAAAAACGCAACAAAATTATGTCTATCAATGAACAAAACAATTTAGAAGTATTGTATGAAGCCTTGCAGTATTATTACAGCAAAATGAAACAGTATATAACGTTTGAATATGTAATGCTCAAAGATTTTAATGATACTTTGGAAGATGCGAAGGCATTAGTCAAGTGGTCAAGAAAAATTCCCTGTAAAGTAAATCTGATAGAGTACAATGATACAGGGAGCTTTAAAGGAAGCCTTCCTGAACAGATAAGCGCTTTTGAACAGTATCTTTTACAGCATGATATTCCCACCAGCATTCGCAGGAGCAGGGGTAAAGATATTAATGCCGCCTGCGGACAACTTTTAATTCAGGATAAAACTACCCCGCTTAAAAAATAAACTTGATTTTGTTTTGTGTTAAGCAAGTATAAATATGTAGGAAAAACAGTGTGGTATCTGGTAAGTGCTGAATTGTTACTCAATTTAGTTAACTCTGCTTTTTTTCTTATTCTCAACCTGTACCTGCGAAGTCTAGGCTTAAAAGATGATGCTATAGCAGAATATAACTCTATTCGCCTGATTGCCGTAGTATTGCTTTCTTTGCCTGTGGGTATCTATATTCGCTACCATGCTATAAAACCTTTTTTTTATGTAGCGGGAGTGGGTCTTCCTGCACTGTCTGTTTTGTTTCTTTATGCCGTCAGTCATGAGTATGCTTTTTGGGCAAAAACTTGTATCTTTTTATGGGGAGTAGCTTATACTTGTATTCAAGTAGCTTCTGTACCGTTTTTTACACGAAATATTCCCAGTCGTTATCATACAGAGATATTTTCATTACACTTTGCAGTATCCAGTGCTTCGGCAATTATAGCGGGTCTGCTAATTTATAGCTTGCAACAAATTAACTCTCACTTTTTTACAGATTTGACGGTACTGTACTGTATTTCAGGAATAGGTTTTTTTGCCCTGCTCTGTATTCCGTTTATTAAAGAACGAAAAATACCTGCCGAAAAACTCAATCCTTCTTTTGTTTTGTTCAAAGACTATGACTGGGATAAAATTAGCATAGCACTTTTACCAGGGCTTATTTTAGCTATTGGTGCAGGTTTAACTATACCGTTTTTTAATTTGTTTTTTAACAGTGTTTTTAACTTCAATTCTAATCAATTTTCTATTTTGACTACTGTCAGTTTTATACTAGTTTTAATCAGTTCTTTGATTATACCAGGCTTAAAGCGTAAATATGGTTATTTTATTTCAGTTACTTTATCACAGACCATAGCTACAGTTTCTTTATTTGTATTAGCAAGCACAGAATGGTATAAAGAATATAGATTTGCGTTACCTATAGCCATTACAGCGTATTTAACTCGCCAGCCTTTGATGAATATGGCAGCACCTATGACTTCTGAATGGGTAATGAACTATGTAGGAGAAAAAAACAGAGAAATGGTGTCTTCTTTGAATGCAGGTATGTGGAGCGGTTCATGGTTTATCAGTGCAATTTTATTTGCTATATTCAGAAAACAGGATCTGGCTTATGGACAGATTTTTATGATAACCGTAGTGATGTATTTTATAGCAGTGTACTTGTATCATAGATTTATGCGTACAAATAACCGATAATAGAAACTTTTATGCTACTAAGCTATTGATTGAACTACAAAAATAACTCACTCAAAACCAATACGTTATTTTTTTTTTGACAAAAATTTGGAAGAATAGTTACGCTGTTTTATATTTGCAACTATTATATTCAATAGTTATGAAGAATTCATGCTTACTATTTTTTGCCTTGTTTGCTTGCTTATTGGCACAAGCACAAAATGTAAATGACCATGCCAATGAGGCATTAAGTAAAGCAGACCGCAGGTTCTTTATTGAGAACCGCGGACAATGGCACAGTGACGTGTTGTATCTCTGCCGCATGGGCGGGCTAGATGCCTGGATTACTAAGTACGGTGTGAACTATACCTTTTACAAGGTTTACAAGGTTGAGCATGCAGAAAATTGGTCATTGAGTGGTTTCGGCAAGCTCACCAACCATAGCCTTGCGTACCGAAACGACCGAGATGCTGTGGAGAACACCACCATACTTGGGCATCGCGTAATTTTTGAACTACAAAATCATAACGCTGAACTCCAGAGAGAAGGAAAAAAGCAACAAGAAGGATACTACAATTACTTCATAGGTAATGATGAAACTAAACATGCTACCTATGTAGGCTTGTACAAAGAAGCCGTAGTGAAAAACGTGTACAATGGTATAGACATACGCTATTACTTTGATAATGGCTATTTACGTTATGATTACATTGTACACCCTGGTGCAGACCCCAGCCA
>CALIZB010000011.1 GCA_938028625.1 uncultured Bacteroidia bacterium
CTTACAATAACATTCTAAATTAAGGCACTATCAAATAACGTTTAGGTATGCTGTATCCATAATTTTACTTGTTCTAACTGGGTATAAAGGTCATGAATACTATCATTGTACACTGTATAATGGGCTTTATGTATTTTTTCATCATCAGGAAGTTGTTTTTCTATACGAGCAAGGACAGCTTCGGGAGTAGTTTTATCCCTATTGCACACGCGGGATATACGTACCGAAACAGGTGCATATACCATAATCATTCTATCTGTCTGTAAATAAGAATTGCTTTCATACATTAAAGCGGCTTCTTTGAGTACAAATGGCAAATGCGTGTACTGTTTTTTCCATTCCTCAAAATGAGTAAAAACCGCAGGGTGAACTAAACTGTTAAGCATATTTAGCTTAGCTTTATCCTGAAATACTATTCCTGCTAATTTTGTTCTTTTCAGTTTGTTTTCTTGATAAATATCTTCCCCAAAAATCTGTTTTATATTCTGAACAAGTTTTACCTCATTTTCCATCAACCATTTTGCTTGGTCGTCAGCATAATATACAGGTACAGATTGGGTTTCAAACCATTTGCAGACCGTAGTTTTGCCTGAACCTATACCTCCTGTTACTCCAATTACTTTCACTACGCTTACTTCAAGTGAAATTCTTTTCTTATCTGATTGATGATAAATTTTTTGGCGTTATTGAAATTTGCTTCACCTGAACCATCAAAAAATTGTTTTAGCTTTTGATATTCTTCAGGGCGCTCTGCCTTAAACGCATCAGGATTGATTTTTTTCTTTTTAAGATATTCCTCAAATGTCATAGTAATAACTGCTGATTACTGCAAAAGTATAAAATAAAATCATATCAGAAAAATAAATGTTAGCAGAGAAAGACAAGTTGAAAAGAAATGTTATTTTATTGTAAAATCTACATTTGAGTAACTTATATGCGTAGTTTTGTCAGCTTTTATTTTCATCTATGATTTACATTATAGAAAATGATTTTGAGAAGTTAAAAATAAGATTGCATAAAATGCTTGCTTTGGTAGAAGAGCAGGTAGAATTTGCTTTCAGGATAATTCAGGAATTTAACCTTGAACTTGCCAATTTAGTTATTGAAAGAGATAAAACTGTAGATAAACATGATGTAAAAATAGAAAAACTCTGTCAGAAAATATATTATTCACAAACTTTGTCAGAAGAGGATAGCCGTTATTTAATGGCAGTAATGCCTATGGTAATGAATTTAGAACGTATAGGCGATATTGCTGAAAATATATGCCGCAAATCTATACATATACATACACACGCATCTACTTGCTTTTGCACGCCTAATGCTATTCAGGAAATGTGCAGAGTAATCAGTAAGATGATTAAAAATATGGTACAAGCCGTAGAAAAAAAAGACTCAGACTTAGCTCATAACATACGTTTATATGACGTGATTATAGACAGGCTAAATGCTGAAAACTTTACATATCTTAAAAATACTATCATACAGGACGTAAGAAATACTGACTGTGCTGTACATTACATTCTTATTTCCAAAGATATAGAACGTTTAGCTGACCATGTTACAGATATAGCAGAACAAGTTATATTTATCGTAGAAGGTGAGGTAGTACGCCATAAATTTATAGGGGATATCGGATAAATTCTACTCTGCCAAATTTTAACAAGAAATGGCGTAGATGTTTTTAATAAAAAAATGGATTATTTAATAAAGTAGCTAACCTGTTCCATAAAATAGAAAGTTTTTCCAACGCATATTCAGACTACTTTTGTGTTGTTATGAAAAACAAAGTTTTATTGTCAATTATTGCTGTTTTATCTTGTCTTTCTTTGAGAAGTACAGCACAAGATAATGTTTACTTTTGTAGCGAGAACTTCAGCGCATCAGGTAAACCTATCAACCAACTTGCACTAAAACCCAAAGATGAAGGAGGAAAAAAAGTGCTTAATGTGCAACCTGCTAAAGGTGCAATGAAAATGTTTGCTTTTGGTGCATTTCTCCAAGATGAAGAACTCTCAAAATCATTTAGTAAAACAACTTATAGGGCAAAATCTCCTTTTCAATATGCAGAAGGTAAAAGTATTGATGGAAATGATAGATTAGTAGAACTAGAAAGCAATGTGCTCGTTCTATACGTTCCCGGAAAAGAACCCAAAGTAAAAATGGCTTTTGCTAAAGATGAAGCAAGCGCTAAAGAATGGGCAGGCGAAAAAGGCTTAAATGCTGTAAAAGAATTGGAAAAACTTGCAAATAATAAACAACAAAAAGAATTAGCAGATAAATTTGAAAAAGATTACGCTAATTCATGGATGCCCAAACCCGGCAAGCTACACACTGCTGAAAATGAAGCTAAAGCTAAAAAAGTCATAGAAGACCGTATACTGAGAGATGGAGGTACCATTCAAAAAGTAGTTATTGTGTCTGATGATTGGGACGTCGTACGCAATAAAAACACAGGTATTGTAACAGGTAGAGTATTTTACACTATTATTGCAGAAACCCACCCTGACCGCCCCGAAGGCTGGTGTATGAAATTTATTTGTTCTATCCACCAACAACATGACGGTTCAGGCTTTGCAGGAGATTGGAAATGCACAGGTGTAGGACAAACACTCAAATACGGACCTCTTTACATACACACCCGGGACTTGAACAATGCAAAATAGTAAGGTTTAAGGTTTGTTTCATAGCTTATGGCGGTAGTACTCAAATGCTACCTGCCATTTTTTGCTGTTCTGTAAATTATTCAAAGGTTATCCATGTAAAAAGTGTATTTTTGCATGCTTTTTATTCATGCTGATACTCACAGAAAACATTACTGAAAAGTTAGGGTACTATACTATTCTGGAACATATCTATAAGTATGCTATTTGTCAGCATACTAAAAATGTTATTCAAGAACTTACTCCCAGTTCTGATTTGTTGTGGATTACGCGTAATCTTGCACAAACCCAAGAAATGATACAAGTATTACAATTTGATGATAAGTTAGAATTACATCATTTCTATGACGTAGACCATTTAATTGCCCAACTGAAAATAGAAAATAATTTTTTACTTCCCGAAGAATATCATAAATTATGGCTTTCACTCCAAAATATACAGCGTTTATACCGTTATTTTGAACAGCGTAAAGAAAAATATCCCGCACTTTTTGAACTCGCAGAAGGCGTAAACGTACCCAAAGAAATTATTCAAAACATACAAGCAATTATTGATAATAACGGAAATCTCAAAGATGACGCTAGCCCTGAACTTAAACGTATTCGTAATGAAATTCATGATTTACAGCACAAACTGAGAAAAAAATTAGAACAAGTTCTCCGTAATGCTATAAAAGAACAATGGATACCCGAAGATGCCCAACTCGTTATCCGTAATGGAAAAATGGTTTTACCTGTTTATTCTGAACACAAACGCAAAATAAAAGGCTTTGTGCAAGATGAATCCGCATCAGGACAAACCATTTACATAGAACCCGAAGAATCATTAGAAATTCAAAGCGAACTCCGTTTATTAGAAAATGCAGAAAAACGTGAAATTACAAGAATTTTAACCCATTTAGCGAATATCATACGTCCTTATCTACCGCAATTACAACGAAATTATCAATTCCAATACAATATAGATTTTGTACGAAGTAAAGCCCTTTTTGGAATTAAAATTAAAGGTATATGCCCTAGAATTATCACAGAACGTATATTTTACCTTGAAAATGCCCGAAATCCTGTACTTATCTTAAACAAACTAGATAAAAAACAAAGTATAAACGAAGTTGTACCTTTAACCGCAGAACTGAACCCAAAACAACGCATTATTCTCATCTCAGGACCTAACGCAGGCGGAAAATCCGTAGCTATGAAAACTTTTGGAATAATTGCACTAATGGTGCAAGCAGGCATACCTGTACCCATAGGAGAAAATTCACAAATCTGTATTTTTCACAAGTTCATGGCAGATATTGGCGATGAACAATCTTTGGAAAGTGATTTAAGCACATACAGCGCGCATCTCACCAATATGAAACTCTTTTTATCAAAAGGCGATGAACGCACTTTATTTTTTATAGATGAGTTTGGCGCAGGTACAGACCCAAAACTCGGCGGACCTATCGCAGAAGCCCTTTTACATTACTTTTTACAGCAAGAAATGTACGGCGTTATTACTACACATTATTTTAATCTCAAATCCTATGCACAACAAGCAGATAACATTATCAATGCCGCTATGATTTTTGATACCCAAACCATGATGCCTACTTATCAGCTTAAACTCGGACTACCAGGTAGTAGCTTTGCTCTTGAAATTGCAGAACGTATAGGATTACCTGAATACATACTAAAATATGCCAAATCTGCTATAGGCGAACAACAAACCCAAATTGAACATCTGTTACAGTCTATTACCGAAGAACGTAATACGCTTACCCAACAAACTCAAATCTTACAACAAAAAAATAAAGAATTAGAACAATTACTCAACAAATATCTGCAAGAACAAGAAAAATTAGAAAAAGAAAAAAAACAAATTATTCGTCAGGCAGAAGAAACGGCATCTAAACTGATTAAAGAAGCTAATAAAAAAATAGAAGAAACGATACGTACTATCAAAGAAACTAATGCAGATAAAGAAATTACTAAACAGGTACGCTATGCACTCAAAGAAGAAGGTTTGTTATTAGAGGAAAAAACTAAAAAAGAAAAAGAAGCCGAGGATGCCATTATTATAGCTCAGAATCAGGATATAAGAAAAGGAGATTTTGTAAAAGTCCGCTCTACTAACACCGTAGGCGAAGTTATAGACTTTCAAAAGAAAAAAATACTCGTTAACGTAGCAGGAGTTTCTATGTTACTTAACCTTAAAGATGTACAAAAAGTGGAGTATGTCCCCAAAGAAAACCAAAAACAAAATAATATCCAGCAAACACTTAAAAACAAAGTTTATTCGGTAAGCACGCAATTAGATATACGCGGACAACGCGCAGAACCAGCCAAACAACTCATAGAAAAATTTATTGATGATGCTATTATAGCAGGGCTAAGGGAAGTACGCATTTTACATGGTAAAGGTAGCGGCGCACTCAAACAACTCACCCGAGATTTACTCAAAAATTACAAACAAATAGAAACTTACA
>CALIZB010000012.1 GCA_938028625.1 uncultured Bacteroidia bacterium
GACCTACTTCCCAATTTTAAGACGATTGCACAAAGCTGTACAAAATGAAGAGTTGCAAGCTATAATGACGGTAGAAGACGAAATCATAGATAGTATTAAACAAAAAGAAGCTGAACTTTTAGCCAAAGATGAACTTATTAAACAGGAAAAACAACGTGCAGAACAAGAAAAACAAATTGCAGAGCAAGAAAGAAAACGTGCAGAGCAAGAAAGAAAACGTGCAGAACAAGAAAAAAAACGTGCAGAACAGTTAGAACAAGAAAAAATTGATATGCTAAAAGAAATGTTAGCCAAAGGTATACCCAAAGAGGTAGTCATGCAAATCGCCAAAGTAGATGAAACTTTCCTTAAAAAGCACGGCTTGATATAGCAATCATTCTTCTCGGTCATTGACTAACCATACCGAAATGAACTTCACTTGTACAACACTCGTCAGTTTGAAGGCTTTTGAGCATTTTGTATAGCTTTCTAACCGTTGTAAGACACTCATTACCAAGTATTCGTTTTTAGAGTTTGACCATTGTACCGATAAACCATCTGAAATTACTTGCAACAAGGTTTACACAAAAAATTTTGTGCTCCATATTTTTTCTACCATTTTTTACTACTTTTTATTTTTACTGTGGCAATAAGGGTAGTTTGCATTTGTTAATACTTCACACATAACAAATATACTCCCTCTTTATCCTCTAAACAACTATCATACAATCTTTACCACAACTAAATTGTAGTGGAATAATAGCAATTATTTAAGTGCTTCCAGAGATTTTGTTTGTATGTATACCCCGCTTATGTTGCAAAGATGCAACATATACACTGGCTACCTAAAAAGTTACAATCTTTATCAGATGCAAACATTCAAAAACAACCGTTTTAACAATTATTTTATGTATTTTTGCAGGGTGAATGAACATCTTGTGTATTCTTTTGAAATGGAAAGTTGGGAAGAGCGTTGGGAAACAGGCATAATCCTTCAAGAAAATGAGCAATGGATACTCTTGGCAAATATTCCCTCAGACTACATTATTGACGGCTATAAACTGATAGTAAAAAAACATGTTGCCTACAAATACAGAGAAGACAATGAAAAAGCACACGAAAAGTATTTTAAGCTAAAAAACATACCTGTTCCACCTGTACCTGACAACTTCGTTTTTCATCAAGACGTTATAGAAACCCTTCTATGGATTGAGCAAAAATACACCTTTTTTGAATTTAAGGATTATGATGAATATGAGAATTTTACAGGACGAATAAAAAGTATGCAAAAAGCAGAAGGTACTTTCTGTATAGATTATCTATTCAATGACGGCATCATAGACACAGAATATGAAACAGAATTTTATACCGAAGACATAAGTGTTATCTGTTTTGATACCCATTATTTGCGCGCAGTTACTTTTTTATATCAGGAGAATATGAGAGGAAAACCTGCCGAAATATTTAACCCAAAAAAAAGAAAAACTACACGAAAATAAGAAGCTCAGGGGTGTGAATCAGGCAGCAGAATATTGTTCTTTAAAGTATAAAAATGTTTTTTTCCATTCTGTATTATGCACAATCTACCCTTACGAGTAGTACAGAGTATTTCTATGGAATTATGCTCACTTAAAGTGTATCTTTTAGCCAAAATTTCTTTTTCTGAACCCAGTGTATAAGGATATACTTCTGTTTGTTTTATACCATGATAAGCTAAATATGCTCCCGAAACATAGTTTATGCCTATGGTGTTCTTTAAAACTTTATGCGGTACAAATGCTACCGCTTTTTGATAGGGTTGTACATACATAAGTACAGTGTTTTTACCCGTTTTGAACTGTACCCAGTGCGGTTTATAATGTGTATAATGTCTGTATGCTTCGGTAATACAAAAAGCAAGTAAAGCGGCTAAACCCACCCAAAAAAATGTTTTATGATAATGGATAAAATATACACTCAAAGCACTTACAAGTATCATTAAAAATACAGCACCCCATAACGTTACAGGCAATGGTGAGAGAGAAGAGTACGGTAGTTTTGCTAAAAAATCTATAATCTCATTCATGTAAAACAGCATATAAAACAAAACTTTTGATATAAAAGCCCCGAGAACAGGAATAAAATGTACAAACAATAAAATTATACCTAAAAATAAAGCCATAGTAGAAACAGGTACTACAATTAAATTGGAAAGCAGAAAATACGTAGGAAACTGATAAAAAAAGTACAAGCTGACAGGTAAGGTAAAAAGTTGTGCCGCTATACAAACGCTTATCAAAAGCCATATTTGATACAACAACCAGAAGCCTATTCGTTTTATACCAAAACTGTACTGTGTATAATCCGGTATTTTTATCCAATTTTGTATAGAAGGTGTAAGTGCAACTATACCTATTACAGCCGCAAAAGAAAGTAACATACCTACGTTAAACACATCATTAGGGTTGTATAACAGCATACAAAAAAACACTACAGCTAACGTATTGTAAATGTTTTGATACCTTTGTAATACTCTCCCGCCAAGTACAAAAGAAAACATAATAGCGGCACGCATAATAGAAGGTGATGCCCCTGAGAGAAACGCATAGAATATTACCAAAACCGCAGTTATAAGTGCTTTAAGCCATAATCTTCGGTTTACATAAGGAACATACTGCAACAAACTGAATACAGCAAGATAAATCAGTCCTACGTGCATGCCTGAAACCGCAAGAATATGCAAAGAACCCGTAACGGTATAATCCTGTTGTGTATCAAAATCTATATCGTCCTGATAACCTAATACTAATGCCTTAGCTACGGCTTGTTCGCGTTCCTGCGGCAGATTTTCGTAAATATTGAGCAAGTAATGTTTTATGCTCTGCAAACCTTCAAAAATGTACCATTTTGGATTAGGAATAACGGCTATTTTATCTATATCTGCTTCATTTTGCTCATACAGGTACACGATGCTGTATACTCTCTGGTATGCCAAGTATTTCTTGTAATCAAACTGATAAGGTAATTGCTTTTCAGGAACAGACTGCAAACGCACATTTTTTAACACCACCGTATCTCCGTATTTTACTTTGGGATAGTCTATCAGTTTAGTTTTGAGCAATAATTTTCCTGTAACAGGTATCCATTTGTTTTCATACTGAATATACGTAGCATTAAGATAAAACTGATTGGTATAAGCGCTCCTCCGAATTTCACTTTTCCATACTGTCTTTAAAGTCACAGTTTTATTATTGAATAAACTTACATGATTTTCAGGCTTTTGGTTGTAATAACATGCATGTACCCAACCAAGCACATATAAACAAAGTAAAATCCCTATACCTAAAATTGCATCACGGTTTAACGTTAACTTTTGTTTTTTAAGTAAATAACCCGTTATGGATAATATAATACCCAAAGCCCCAGACACCCATACAATAAAATATGATAATTCATAGTGCCACAATAGAATACCTGCTACAAACGGAATAAAAATCCGTAAAAATGGAACAATGTGCATAAAACAAAATTAAGCATTTTTGAGTTTATCCCCGTATGGTTTTGAAACTATATGCAAGGTTAATAAACGGATAGATAGTAAGCCATTTCGTTTCAAACGGAAAACCAAACTTTGCATTTCCTTTGAAAAACGGTATTAACATACCTTGTACTCCAGGTTGAATAAAAAAAGCCCTTCGTTTATATTCTCTTCGCATCCAGCCACAAGCCATTAAACCCACTAAAAGCGTACGCCCCTCACCAGGTACAAGCCCTTTATTTCGTTCTAAAAAACAAACATCTAATACAGGACCAACTAAAAGCGCATTTTCGTTTGGTCTATTAAATTTTTCTTTACGAATTTTGAATAATATACCTGCTTCTGCATAATGAAAACGCACATCACCTGTAATTTTTATAGCTGTATCTTTGAAATCCGCAGTAAAACGCGAAAATCCCCTGTATCCTATAAAAGCATGAAAACCATATTTCTTACCACAAAAATATCTTGAACAGAACACATTTGCCTGAACGCCTACGTGTCCTTTTACTTTTTTTACCCCAAAACGAAGAGGATAATTATATCCTGGCCCTGCGGCTACACCAAGCTCTGTAATCGCATATTGGGCAAATAAAAATGAACCAAATATCAAATTTATCAGAATGAATATCGTTAGTATTCGCATATCTTTAAACAAAGATACATGTTTTTTGTTTGTAGTATATAACATTGTACTTTTGCGACCTATGAATTATGACATTATCGTCATTGGGGGAGGAATTGTAGGATTAGCTACCGCTTATCAACTTAAAGAAAAACTTTCCGATAAATATACTATTGCTGTATTAGAAAAAGAAAATACTTTGGCTAATCATCAAACAGGACACAATTCAGGCGTAATCCATTCAGGAATTTATTATAAACCCAATTCTTATCGTGCAAAACTTTGCGTACAAGGTCGCAGAGATTTAGTACAATTTGCTAAAAAATACAATATTCCCCATGACATTTGCGGAAAAGTTATCGTTGCCCGTGATAAAAGTGAAATTCCTTATTTAGAAACTATTTATCAACGAGGAATAGAAAACCAAATTGAGGGGCTAACTTTGCTTAATGGAGAACAAATTAAAGAGTATGAACCGCACTGCGTAGGCGTAAAAGCTATTCATGTTGCTTGCACAGGAATTATTAACTTTAAGGCAGTAGCTGAAAAATATGCGGAAATTTTTTCAGCCAAAGGCGGAGTAGTATTGCTCAATGAAAAAGTGAAAAATTTTGAACGTAAAACAGAACATACTATTATTGACACGGATAAAAATACGTATACTGCAAAATACATTATTGCCTGCGGAGGTTTGCAAAGTGATAGATTAGCTCTTTTATATGGTTTGAAGCCACTTACCCGAATTGTAGGTTTTAGGGGGGAATATTACGAATTAGTCAATAAAGAAAAAGTAAAGAATCTTATTTATCCTGTTCCCAATCCTAAATTTCCATGGTTAGGCGTACATTTTACCCGTATGATAAACGGAGAAGTAGAGTGCGGACCTAATGCAGTATTTGCATTCAAACGTGAAGGATATACTAAAACTGCTTTCTCATGGAAAGATACTCTTGATGCACTTCAGTTTAAAGGTTTTCGCAAACTTACTACAAAACATTTCAGTTATGGTGTAAAAGAACAATGGCGTTCTTTATCCAAAAAAGCGTTTCTGAAAAGTTTGCAAGGGTTAATTCCTTCGCTTACTATACAAGACATTCACCCTGGACGTGCGGGTGTACGCGCATTAGCAGTTAACCCTGATGGTACTATTGCAGATGACTTTATTTTTGAACATGCAGACAATGCTATTCATGTACTCAATGCGCCCAGTCCTGCGGCTACAGCATCTTTGGCAATCGGAGATACTATCAGTCAGATGGCAATAGAAAAATTCACATTAGTATAATTTTGACTTTTTGGCGTGTCCTTCACCCTTCGCAAGCTCAGGGTTCAGGTCGGCGTGCTACGGGCTACGCTAACGCTTCGGTGCTTCACACTGTGCTAACGCACACCCTTCGCATGCCTCACGCTTTGATGCAGTAGCAATAGCATACCGAAATCAAGTATAAAAAAACCTCACATTTCTATACAGAACGTAAGGTTTCACTTCATTTATGAGATTTTTCTATAATCTGCGTACAGCCGCATACCCTAATCCCATAACTACCGCTACTACAATAGCCAAAAATACTAATTTGACCAATTTTTTTAATAAAATAAAGCCAATCAGGCAAACTATGCCTAATATAGCCAAGGATACTACTTTACGTGCATTCATAATGTACAAATATACGTCATAAAACACAAAAAGTAAGGTAAAAAAGGATAAACGTTTGTTTTTCTGTATAAAAAGCTCTTATTTTGAAGCATGACAACTAAAAAAACTGCACTTTATGATGTACATGTTGCATCAGGGGCAAAGATGGTCGTATTTGCAGGGTACGATATGCCTGTACGTTATACAGGAGATTTAGATGAGCATTTTGCAGTACGTAACAGCGTAGGAATATTTGATGTATCTCACATGGGCGAGTTTATTATACGTGGTAAAGATGCGCTTCCATTTTTACAGTATGTTACTTCTAATGATGTAAGCAAACTCACCATAGGTAAAGCCCAATATTCCTGCTTACCTAATGATAAAGGTGGTATTGTTGATGATATCATTGTGTATAGGTTAGCAGAAGAGCAATACCTTATGGTAGTCAATGCGTCTAATATTGAGAAAGACTGGAATTGGCTACAACAACACAAAGGAAATTATGAGTTAGAATTAGTAGATATATCTGAAAAAACGAGTTTATTTGCGGTACAAGGTAAAAATGCTTTACCTACTTTACAAAAATTAACTTCGGCTAATCTCAAAGAAATAAGTTATTATAGTTTTATACGTACTACATTTAATGGTATAGATAACGTAATCATAGCCGCTACGGGATACACAGGAGAACCCGGTTTTGAGGTATTTTTTGATGTACATCACTCTGAAAAAATATGGAAGGATATTTTGCAGGCAGGGGCAGAATTTAACCTTAAACCTATCGGTCTGGGGGCAAGAGATACTTTACGTTTAGAAATGGGCTACTGTTTATATGGCAACGACATTAACGATGAAACTTCACCGATAGAAGCAGGTCTAGGTTGGATTACCAAGTTACAAAAGGGAAAATTTATCGGTTCAGATATGTTCGCCGAACAGAAAGAAAAAGGTGTGCAAAAATATCTTACAGGTTTTATGATGCAACAGGACAAAGCTATTCCGCGTGCAGGCTACGAAATTACTGATGAACAAGGTAATACCATTGGAAAAGTTACTTCGGGTACACAATCACCGAGTTTAAAGCAAGGTATTGGCATGGGATACGTACCTGCATCTTACAAAGAAGGAGATACTGTGTACATTAAAATAAGGGATAAAATCATTCCTGCTACACTTAAAAAACCACCTTTCGTAAAAATTGAAAAGTAAAAGCAATAGAAGCAATCCAATAAAAAGGGTTGATTTTTATATTTTGTTGATTTCCTCCTCGCTTAAACCTGTAAATTTTACTATTATTTCTATATTCATTCCTTCAGCTTTCATTTTTTTAGCTGTTTCTAATTTGCCTTCTTTGATACCTTGTT
>CALIZB010000013.1 GCA_938028625.1 uncultured Bacteroidia bacterium
GCTGTTAAGTACAAACCATATATGTTCTTTTTTGTATTCTTGCAATTTTCTCAGAATATAGTCAAAGGTGTAGTACCTGTCTAATACTTTTTTTCTCAATGTAAAAAACCGCCTTGAAAAAGTAGCAAAATCTTTTTTCCACAAATCCTGAATAAATCCATACAGATTGATAATAAAAGGTTTGTGCAAAAACTCAAAAGGATGGTCTATGTCAAAAGTAACTTTAGAACGATATACAGGAAACTCTGCTTTTATATGATGTCCAAAAAAGGTGTAGGACGCATCTAGTACAAATTGCCAGTAGTCATGCACTATGGCTGTACGGTGTAAGTTATACTTAACTAAAAGATGTTCTTTTGCAGATATGCGCCCATGAATATCTGTATCTTGTGGCAAATACTCTTCATAGCGAGATACAAGATAAAAAATAGCAGAAAAAATATCATACTGTACATGAAATTTGCCGCAGTCATCTTTACTCCTGAATATGATATTATTTTCTATGTACCAATCCTGTGGTACAATATTATCTTGCCATAATAATCCGTCAGCGTATAAACAAAGTGTATCCTCAAACCACTGTCCATAACTCCATTTTATGCCCGAAACAGTTTTGAAGTATTCAGCATTATCTGTCAGTTCTGTGGTAATATGACTTATATGTTTTGTACAAATCAATACTGTATATTCCAGACGCGGCGTAACACGAGGGCTAAAAATAACTAGTTTATCCACAAGTGCAATATTAGCAAATATGGCAAAGCGCTGTTAAAGAATATGTGTAAAGTGAATTATCTTTTACCACTCCATATTATACACTAGTTGCCTTGGCATAACCAAAGGGGAAAGTTCTTTTTTTCTTTTGCCGTCCTCAAAAATAATAGTGTATTTGCCTTCTGAAAAATTGCAGAATGCGTAATTGCCTCCCAAATCCGTGTATGTATGAATATCTAATTCTAAAACCGTAACCTTGATATTTGCCACAGGATTTTGGTTTTTATCCACTACTTTACCTCGTAGAGAACTTTTATACGGAACAGGGTTATTGTAACATGTACAACTGTATACACTCAAAGGGTTACATATCGTATAAACACTTTGAGAAAAACCAGCAGTATAAGGCAATACGCTTATCACTGCTATCAGCCAAAGCCTGAAACTTTGCATTTTAGATAACAAAACTGCATACATTTTTTATGAAAAAATTCAAGGTCAGAATTAACTTAATTTTACGCAAATGTTAATAAAATGTTAATAAAAAAAGTACAAAAAATAAAGTATCAGAGGTAATTACTTAAAAATAAGCATGTTATTTTTTATTCAGGATGCATCATCAAACCGTATTTCATAACGTAATAATGAAAATTCATCATTATCCAAGGAATGCCCCGCAAAATGGTAATAATGCCCAAAATCAAAAGAATAAAGGCAGAAATATAATTGAGTCTGCTTCGTGTGCGTTGTTTCAGTTTTGTAGTTAAAAAACCTAACAGTAAGAGAGGTAAAATTGTACTAAGTACAAAAATAAACATTACTAAAACTGATTGAAGTACATCAGGTTTTGAAGCTGAATAAGCAACAAACCCCCACAACAACGCACAAGGTAAAAAACCTGTCAATAATCCAAGATAAAACCCCGAGAAATAGCTTTTATCCTGAATAAAACTCTGAAATATTCTGATAAGAAACGTATTTTGGATAAGTCTATTAGAAATTATTCCTTTTGGCAATATATTCAAATTCTGTAAGGCTATAATAATGATGATACTACCTGCTATTATACTAATAGTGTTTTGTACAGTACTGTTTTCTCCATACTGTAATAGAATTTTACTAATTATTCCACTTGCTAAACCCCAAAATGTATAAATAAATACACGCCCTATGTGGTAAAAAATTTGCTTTTTCCAAGCATTGTTCTGAATAGAAAGGTGCATCACAAAGCCTCCACACATGCCTACACAATGCGCTAATGAAGAAAATAATCCTGCTGTAAAGATGGCTATCCAATCCAAAACTGTGCAAAAATAACTAAACATTTATACAACAAAGGAACTTTATAAAAGGTTTTTGCTTTTATTAAGGTGAAGTTGCTCATCATGATATACATTACCCGAAAATTGCATTTTAGTGCTACACACAAGATGTGGAACAATAACTGGACACCCGAAGAAAATAAAGCCTACTACGGCTTATGCGCTAATGAAAATTGGCACGGCCATAATTATGTGTTAGAAATTACCCTTGCAGGCACAATTAACCCTGATACAGGCTACGTAATAGATTTGAAAGAACTCAAAAACATAGCAGAAACACATGTTATCAGTAAGTTAGACCACAAAAACCTCACTCTTGATGTAGATTTCATGCAGGGAGTTATCCCAAGCACAGAAAACTTAACACGAAAAATATGGGATATACTCTACCCTTTACTCCACTTTTCCAACGCAAAACTGTATGAAATTAAACTCTATGAAACTGAACGCAATTGGGTAACTTATCGTGGAGAGCAACGTACAAGTCTTTGATATAGTAATGCACACTTAATCTGTTCTTGGCATTACATATTTAAGCAAAAATTTAAGTTAAACAGATAATTTTATTCCAAATGACAAAATTACTTAACGGAAAATCCCATCTTTCTGAAGCAGAAATTGAACTAATTGGTGAAAACCACATTGCAACAAATACGGATACTCCTCTAAAACCTGATGCTTTTTTGCTCTCTGATGAGACAAAAATAGAACTTATTGAGGAAAAATTCCGTGAAATTATGGACATTCTGGGTTTAGACCTTACTGATGACAGTCTTTCAGGTACACCGCACAGAGTAGCCAAAATGTATGTAAAAGAGATATTCTCAGGGCTAAATCCTAAAAATATGCCTAAAATCTCTCTTTTTGAAAACAAATACCAATATAATCAGATGCTCGTAGAGAAAAATATTACTTTGTTTTCTCACTGTGAACATCATTTTGTACCTATTCTAGGCAGAGCGCATGTGGGTTATATTTCATCAGGCAAAGTGATAGGTTTATCTAAACTGAATAGAATTGTAGAATACTTTGCTAAACGCCCACAAGTTCAAGAACGTCTGACCTGCCAAATAGCTAATTGCCTTAGTGAAGTATTAGAAACAGAAGATATAGCCGTCGTTATTGATGCTAAACACCTGTGCGTATCCACACGCGGAATAAAAGACACAACCAGCAGTACGGTTACTTCTGTATTTAGAGGAAAATTTGAACAAGAGAGTACTAAAAAAGAATTCTTGCAGTATTTAGACTTAAAAACCGAAGTGTTTTAGTGTCTTATTTACTACTATAAAAAACTTAAAAAAGTGGGGATTACAAAAATAATCCCTATTTTTGCACCGTATGAAAAAGTGTTTTCTTGTTCTCTCAGCGATATTCCTTTTTGTGAATGCTTATACCAAGGATATCACAAAAATCCTTTTTGATAAACGCTATGACGCCGATTCTGTACAGTTTATCAGTTTTAATACAATATCGGGAAAATATGTGATTAAACCCTCTACAGATAGCAATGCTTACCTAAAAATTACGCTGATTATTAGCAACGAAAAAAAACTCGCAGAATTTAACGAAAAATCTAAGTTAAGACTTGATAAACACGAAGGTAAAGTAACTTTTACTCAAGATATGGGCGGCGCATCAGGAGAATTATTGTACGAACTGTATCTGCCTAAAAATAAAATCCACATAGACATAACTACACAAAATTCTATTATTGAGATACAAGGTCTAACAGGTAATAATGTTACTGTGCATCATAAACAGTCAAACATTGTAATAGAAAATGTAGTAAGCGGCTTATATTCTCTTACTACACAATCAGGCAAAATAGAACTTAAAAACGTCAAAGCAGACTTCAAAATAAATACTACTTCCAGTGATGTAGAGATTATGCAAACAGGTGGTAGTTTAGAAGTTACATCTGAAAAAGGTAATATACGCTTTAATGGACAAAGTGAATTTGATGTGAATCTCATTACAAAATCAGGAGATATTGAAATTTATATTGGACAAAATGCAAAATTTAATGTCAATTTAGTGGCTAATGAAACTATAAAATACGGATTGAATAATGTACAATTTCAAGGAAATATCGGCGAGAAAACATTAGTGGGTGTTCTTAATTCAGGTAAAGTTAATCTCAAAGCCAGTGCAAGCAAAGGAAAAATTACCGTTTACAATAGTAAAGGATAGCTTTTTCTGTACGAGTTTGTTTTTGGTATCAAAGTTTTACCGTAAATTGCACCTAAAAACAAGTAATTATGGCAGTAAACATATTAGTTATTGATGATGAAAGAAGCATCCGCAATACCTTAAAAGATATTTTACAGTACGAAAATTATGTAGTAGAAGAAGCCGAAAACGGTGAGATTGGCTTGGATAAAATCAAGAAAAAAGACTATAACATCGTTTTATGCGACATAAAAATGCCTAAAAAAGATGGAATTGAAGTACTGGAAGAAGCCTTAACCCTCAAACCAGACCTTCAATTTATCATGATTTCAGGACACGCCGATATGGATACTGCCGTAGAAGCTACCAAAAAAGGAGCTTACGATTTTATCCAAAAACCCCTTGATTTGAATAGATTATTAGTTTCTATCCGTAATGCATTAGATAAAACCGTATTAGTTACTGAAACTAAAACACTCAAACGTAAAGTAAGCAAAGTAACCCCTATCATAGGAGAGAGTGAAGGAATTAAAAAAGTATTAGAAATGATAGATAAAGTAGCCCCTACGAATGCTCGCGTCATGATAACTGGTAGTAATGGTACAGGTAAAGAATTAGTTGCTCGCTGGATACACGAAAAATCTCAACGAAATAAAGCCCCTATTGTAGAAGTAAATTGTGCCGCAATACCCTCAGAACTCATAGAAAGTGAGCTTTTTGGGCATGAAAAAGGTTCTTTTACCTCCGCTATCAAACAACGTATAGGAAAATTTGAACAAGCAAACGGTGGTACTTTGTTTTTAGATGAAATTGGTGATATGAGTTTATCCGCACAGGCAAAAGTACTTCGTGCCTTACAGGAAAACAAAATTACCCGCGTAGGTGGAGAAAAAGAAATTAGCGTAGATGTTCGCGTAATTGCCGCTACCAATAAAGACTTACGTAAAGAAATTGAAAAAGGTAATTTTAGAGAAGACTTATTTTTTAGGTTAAATGCCATTGAAATTCATGTACCTGCTCTCAAAGATAGACTAGACGATATTCCACTTTTGGTTAAAAGTTTTCTTAAAGATACTTGTGAAGAATATGGAATGCCCCTCAAAACCATTACTGATGAAGCCTTAAAAGAACTCCAAAAACTCCCATGGCGAGGTAATATACGCGAACTGAAAAATGTAGTAGAACGCTTAGTTATCTTATGCAATAAAAAAATTACTGAATTGGATATTGCTATGTATGTACCCCAAAGTCAAGCTACAAATACTAATGAGCTTCTATCGCTTTGCGAACGTTTTGACCGCTTACAAGACTTCATAAACTATACAGAAAGAGTATTTTTAACGCATAAGCTTAAACAAAACCAGTGGGATAAAACGATTACAGCAGAACAAACGGGAATTACACAAGCAAGTCTGGAAAGTAAAATCCAGTCTTTGGGAATTGAACCGTAAAAACAATACTAATTTTGTATCATGATAATTGCCCCTTCTATTCTCTCTGCAGATTTTGCTAATTTAAGGCAAGATATAGCCATGCTAAATAATTCTGTTTGCGATTGGATACACTGTGATGTTATGGACGGTGTGTTTGTACCTAATATTTCTTTCGGAATACCTGTTTTGCAGGCTATAAAAAAACATTCCCAAAAACCTCTTGATGTGCATTTAATGATAGTACAGCCTGAAAGATACCTTACCACATTCAGAGATGCAGGTGCAGATATTCTTACTGTACACCTTGAAGCAAGTACGCATTTACATAGAACCCTTTCTGAAATCAAAAATCTGGGTATGAAGGCAGGAATTGCGCTTAATCCACATACAAGCGTAGAACAGTTGTATGATGTGCTTTATCTGACTGATGTAGTGTGCATGATGTCGGTTAACCCTGGATTTGGCGGACAGAAATTCATTGAACATACCTACATGAAAGTCAGTAAACTGAAAGAAAAAATTATGCAGGAAAATACGTCTACGCTCATTGAAATTGACGGCGGAGTAAATTTACAAAATGCCTCTATCCTAAAAAATGCAGGTGCAGATGTACTTGTAGCAGGTAATTTTGTATTTACTGCACCTAATCCTATACAAATTATTCAACAATTAAAAGAAGTATAAAAAAACAGCCCTATATTCTAACAGGACTGTTTTTGCACTTTCTTAATTTATGCGAAGTTATATACCCACGTTCTGAAAACCTTCATCAAAGGCTTCTTTAAGTTTGTCCAATAATTTTCTTGCTTTTGAACGGTGTTCTTCATGGTTTTCTTCGTTCATATCTGCATGAACACTAACAAGCTGTTTTTTGAGGTCTGACAACTCTGCTATTTTATTTACATAGTTCTGTTTGGCTACATAGAGTTGGTGTTCTAATTCAGCAATTTGTTTTTCGCACTCTTTGATAGAATTTTTGATTTCGGCTTCTAATTTTGCTTTTTCCATAGTTATATTTGAATTTGATTATTTAAACGACAGATTAAAGCAAAAGGTTACATATAAATTATTAAAAATCAGCAACTTGTATTAAAATTCTATTTTCATAATAAATATACAACATGCTGTTTAGTGTTTTGAAATTTTATACAGAATGACAAAATATGATAGAGATGTTTTTACAAATTCATAACTTTGCCAAATGAAAAAAGTTATAGGAATCATATTAACATTCACATTGTTTTATTCTGTAAGCATTGCACAAGAAAAAAAATCACCTGAAAACTGGCTTCACATGGACTATGAAACAGATAAAATCATGGGCATGAGTGTAGATAAGGCTTATACCTTGTTAAAAGGTAGAACATCAAAAACCGTAGTGGTAGCCGTATTGGACAGTGGTATAGACATCAATCATGAAGATTTGAAGGATATTATCTGGAAAAACCCCAAAGAAATACCTAACAATAACATTGATGACGATAAAAACGGCTATGTTGATGATGTTTACGGTTGGAACTTTATTGGAGGAAAAGATGGAAGCCATGTATCACAAGATACAAAAGAATCTACCCGAGAATACAAAAGATTATCCGCTAAATTTGAGGGAAAATCTGAAGATGAACTTAAAAAGCTACCTAAAAATGAAAAGGTAGAATATGAAAAGTACAAAAAAGTAAAAAATAAATTCATCACTGAACGCGCGCAGATGGAACAGACCCTCAAAATTTATGAAATTCTTAAAAAAGGCATGGAAGGAATTATTAAAGATTTTGAAGGTAAAGAACTTAATGCCAATACATTAGAAAGCTATGATGTAGGACAAGACCCGCTTAAAATCATGGGAAAACAAACACTGTTAGAAGGTATTAAAGAAGGTTCAAATGCAGAAGCTATAATGAAAGAAATTGATAAAGGTTATGACTATTTAGATAAAATGATAAAGTACAAGCTCAACCCTGATTTTGACCCTCGTAACATTGTAGGCGACAACTATGCTGACCAATTGCAAAAAAATTATGGAAATAATGATGTTATTGGTCCTGATGCTTCACATGGCACACATGTAGCCGGGATTATTGCCGCAGTAAGAAATAATAACATTGGGATAAATGGAGTATGCGACAATGTGCGCATTATGGTAGTACGCGTAGTACCTGACGGCGATGAAAGAGATAAAGATGTTGCCAATGCTATCCGTTATGCTGTAGATAATGGTGCGAGTATTATTAACATGAGCTTTGGAAAAGATGTATCTTTTAATAAAAAAATAGTTGACGATGCCGTAAAATATGCCATGTCCAAAGACGTGCTTCTAGTACACGCCGCAGGAAATTCTTCATTAGATTTAGATAAAGAGGATAACTTTCCTAACAAACGCTATGAAGCAGGCAAAAAAGCCGAAGCATGGTTAGAAGTAGGTGCATCTTCATGGGAAGGCGGAAAAAATAAAGTAGGTTCTTTCTCTAATTATGGACAAAAAAATGTAGATGTTTTTGCACCTGGAGTAGGTATTTATTCTACTATACCTGGTTCTAAATATGAACGTTTTGATGGTACAAGTATGGCTTCTCCTTCCACAGCAGGGGCTGCGGCATTATTGCGTGCTTATTTTCCCGAACTTACTGCTATTCAGGTAAAAGAAATTATTATGAAAACGGTAACACCTATCAAAGAGACTACCATAAAACCAGGTACTAAAAACGAAGAAGTTCCTTTCAGTAAACTTTGCATTTCAGGTGGTGTAGTTAATGTATACAAAGCCGTGGAACTTGCCCTTAAAACCAAAGGAAAGAAAAAATAATAGCTTGATTTTCAGAATACTTACTCCCAGCGAACTGTCCCGTATAGTTCGCTATTTTATTTTATGGCTGTATGTAAGTTTTTTGAACTGTATCCATAACTTTATATTGTTTTAGCTATCTTTGTAGGCATGAATAAAGGAGCAGTTTCTCAATTTATTGAAAAAAATTATTTGCATTTTAACGCAGCGGCATTAGTAGACGCCGCCAAAGGTTATGAAAAACACTTATTAGAAGGTGGAAAAATGATGATAACCCTTGCAGGGGCTATGAGTACAGCAGAACTTGGTATCTCTCTCGCAGAAATGATACGTCAGGATAAAGTACACATTATTTCTTGCACAGGGGCAAATTTAGAAGAAGACATCATGAACCTTGTAGCTCATAACCACTACAAACGTGTGCCTAATTACCGTGATTTAAGTCCAAAAGATGAATGGGAATTATTAGAAAACGGATTTAATCGTGTAACGGATACGTGTATACCTGAAGAGGAAGCTTTTAGACGTATTCAGAAACATATTCACAAACAGTGGAAAAATGCACAGGATAAAGGAGAACGTTATTTTCCGCATGAGTACATGTATAAAATGTTGCTTTCCGGAGAAATGGAACAATACTATGAAATTGACCCTAAAAACAGTTGGATGTTAGCCGCCGCACAAAAAAATCTCCCGATTATTGTACCAGGTTGGGAAGACTCTACTATGGGAAATATTTTTGCTTCTTACTGTATTAAAGGAGAACTACAACCTAGCATCATGAAGTCAGGAATTGAATATATGGTATGGCTGGCAGACTGGTATATCAAAAATTCACAAGGTAAAGGTGTAGGTTTCTTTCAAATTGGTGGAGGTATAGCAGGTGATTTTCCAATTTGCGTTGTACCTATGCTTTATCAGGATTTGGAAATGGAAAATATACCCTTCTGGAGTTATTTCTGTCAAATATCCGATTCTACTACCAGTTATGGTTCTTATTCAGGAGCTGTACCCAATGAAAAAATTACCTGGGGCAAATTAGGTATAGATACACCGAAGTTTGTCATAGAGTCTGATGCTACTATTGTAGCACCTCTCATTTTTGCATGGCTGTTAGGTCTGTGATGATTTTTCTACCACTCAATAGGGGTTAAACCCTGCTGTACCAAAAATTGATTTGTTTTAGAAAAATGCTTGCAACCAAAAAAACCGTTGTTTGCGGACAGTGGTGAGGGGTGCGCTGCTTTAAGAACTAAATGATGGGGATTGGTAATAAATTTTTCTTTACTCTGAGCAGGTTTTCCCCACAAGATAAACACCACAGGTTCTTTTTTTTCGTTCAAGGCTTTAATAGTAGCATCTGTAAATTTTTCCCAGCCCTTGTCTTTGTGGGAAAAAGCTTTGTCTTTTTCTACGGTCAGGCAGGTATTGAGTAAAAAAACCCCTTGTTTTGCCCAACGGGTAAGATTTCCGCTTTTAGGGGGTTCTATACCTAAATCATCTTGAATTTCTTTGTAAATGTTTTTCAATGAAGGCGGTAGAGCTACTCCGTCATTGACAGAAAAAGCTAATCCATGTGCCTGCCCTTCTCCATGATAGGGGTCTTGCCCCAGTATAACTACCCTTACATTCGGGTACGGTGTCTGATAATACGCATTGAATATCTCTGAACCTTTGGGGTAAATAATTTTTTTATTAGCTTTCTCTTGTTTTAGAAACATAGCTAAACCGTCAAAATAAGGCTGACTAAACTCATTTTTCAGTACTTCTTTCCATGTGTCTTCAATTTTTATGTCTGTCATGGTTTAGAGCTGATTTAAAATATCGTCCAAATCTGTGGATAATGAGTTTTTATTGATGTTTTCCTTTTTTTCTGTAATATTTTCCTGTTGCACTTTTAGAGTAGGCATTTCATTTTCAGAGAGTTCAAAAGTATCTAAGCGAATTTTTTCGTTTCTCTCAAAGGCTTTTAATCTCTCTGTTTGAATAGCTAAAAATGCTCTTAATTGTTCTATAATATCATCTCTTCGCGCAAGGATTTCATTATATTCTCGTTCTACTTCTTTGATTTTATTTCGTAAATCTGCTTGGATTTTCTTTTCTTCTTCATTGGCGCGAGCAATAATGCGTTCTGCTGTAATTTTAGCTTCTTGAATATGTAAAATTGCCTGTTTTTCAGCATTTTCCAACGTTTGCTGTGCTGTGTTTTTAGCTTGCATAAGCGTATCCCGTAATGCCTGCTCTACTTCTTTGAGTGTAGAAAGTTCTTGGGTAAGTTTGGTAATATTTACCTTGTATTGCCTGTTTTCTTCTTGAAGTTTTTCCCATTCAACGGATAAATTATACAAAAATGCCTTAACTTCATCTTTATCATATCCCCCAAAAGAGGATTTATTGAAGGTTTGCTGTCTTATATCTAACGGACTAATCATTGCTACGGCTAAATTACAAATTTTGGTTGTAAAAATAAAAAAATGCTGACTATTTAGGTCAGCATTTCTGCAAAGTATGGTTTTAGTGACTAGCGTGAATATTTTACAAGTGCGATATTTTTATCAACTTCTTTTGCTTCCGGACTTTCAGGGTATTCATTTTTTACTTTCTGATAGCATGCGAGGGCGTCATCATATTTTCTCATTTGTTCATACACTCTACCTGCCTGCATGAGATATGCGGGAGATAAGGTGCTGAGCGGATATACTTCTGCGGCTTTCTTGTAATATTGTGCGGCTTTTTCTTTATTCAATTTGTCTTCATAAATAACTGCCATAGTGCCATAAGTCGTAACTGCCAAAATATTCTTTCCTGGGCTGTATTTCTCTAAGTATTTTAAGGCAAGTTCTTTGTTACCTTTACGATAATATATCATACCTAGTTCATAATTTGCTAGATTGCCTACTTTGGTATTGCTGTATTCTTTGGCTATGTATTCTAATCCTTTGTTTTGTCCATCTCCTTTAATCGCTTTGTCTAGGGCAGTGGAATCTTTGGGTGCAGATTCTGCTATGTTCTGTGAGAAATAACTGTTTGCTTTAGCGGCTTTTTCGTTTGCCTCAGCTTCATCTCCACCAAAAAAATATAGGTAACCAAGTATTAAACCTGTAATAAATACTACACCTCCTAAACCATACAGAATCTGTTTTTTGTTTTTTAACAAAAATTGTTCGGCAGTAGGGGCTTTGGATACTAATTCTTCAATTTTTTTATCCTCTGCTGAGATTTTTTCTTTGGTTTTGGTAGTAACTTCTTTCTCGTTTGAGGTAGTTAATTTTTCTTCTGACATGGGTTTCAAAATTCAGGACTGCAAAACAAATAAATTTTGGATAAAAAAACAAATTCTTGTACTTTTGTATCACTTATTTCTCTATTTCATGCGATATTACATCCTTACAAGTATATTGTTTATTATATCCTTTCAGTTACAGGCACAGAAAATATGGTTTGAAGATGATTTTAATGATTACAGCAAAGGCTGGTCTTATGGTAATACCTCAGAAACCCAAAAAGAAGTTAAAAACGGAGTATATAGAATTACTGTAAAACAACCTAATGCTTCGGCCTGGGCATTTTGGAATCACAGTATTTTTTTGGACAGTGAAAAAGATTTCTCCATAGAAACCACTATCACCCAAATTAGTGGAGTAGATAATTTTAGCTATGGCATAGCTTGGGGTAAAGATATTGATAATCTGTACTGTTTTGGAGTGTCTTCTAATGGTTATTATGTTTTTTATTCCTACGTTGGCGGTACTTATACCGAAATTCAGGCATGGCAGAAAAGTTCAGCTATTAACCGAATGGGAAATGCTAATGTGCTCAAAGTAGTTCAGAGAGGTCAGAAATGGGAATTTTTTATTAACGGAGATAAAGTATATTCTACCAATGTAAGAAGACCCTTTGGTACTTCTGTAGGTTTTGTTACGAATAAGCAAATGATAATTGAAGTAGATAAAATAGTGATAAAACAAGATAATTTTATCAATGTAATCCCTAATGCACAGATTGATGTAAAAAAGAAAAATCTTGGAAGCGAGGTTAATACAAAGTATGAAGACGTATCTCCTGTAATTTCTCCCGATGGCAAAACATTGTTTTATGGCATTAAACGCAGTCCTGAAAATGTAGGGGGCAAAGATGATGGAGAAGACGCATGGTTTACTACTTCGTCTGATGAGATAAATTGGTCAAAAAGGCAGAATTTAGGCAGACCGCTCAATAATTCAAGTGCTAATGTGGTAGTTTCAGTGATGCCAGACAACAATACCATGATAATGATGCACAAATACAACTCAGATGGTACGTTTAAGGCACAAGGACTTTCCATTACATACAGAACCGAAAACGGCTGGACTGTTCCCGAGGATATTTTTGTTACAGATTTTTACAACAATTCTAAATATAACGAGTTCTACATCTCCGCAGACAGAAAAGTACTGCTAATGACAGTTCAGCGTGATGACACTTACGGAAATAAAGACATTTATGTTTCTTTTGCTACGGGTGAACGTAGCTACTCCAAACCTATGAATATTGGTAAAACAGTCAATACAGTAGGTGATGAAGTTAGTCCGTTTTTAGCACCTGACGGGGTAACTTTGTATTATGCCACAGATGGAAAACCGGGATACGGTAGCCATGATATTTTTGTTACCCGCAGATTAGATAATACGTGGAAAAACTGGTCAGAACCGCAAAATTTAGGTCCTGGTATTAACACTAAAAAGTGGGACGCTTATTATACAGTACCTGCATCTGGTAAATACGCCTACATGGTAAGTTCTGAAGGGGGTATTGAGGGTTCAGGAGATATTGTACAGGTAGAAGTTCCTCAGGAAGCTAAACCCAAGCCTGTTTTAATTGTCTATGGCAAAGTACTTAATGCCAAAACCAATGAACCTATCTCTACTAATGTAACCTACCGCGATTTAGGTACAGATGAAGAATTGGGTTTAGCACGTTCTAATCCCAAAGACGGAGGGTATAAAATTATTCTGCCGCAAGGTAAACGGTATGGTTTTTTTGCTACGAAACAAGGGTTCTTATCTACCAGTGAAAATTTAGATACCAAAGACCTCAAAGAATTTAAAGAAATTGAAATAAATCTTTACCTTACTCCCATAGAAGTAGGGCAATCAGTACGCTTAAACAATATCTTCTTTGAACCCAACAGCGCTACTCTTAAAACTGAGTCCTATCCTGAATTGAAAAGAGTAGCAGATTTTCTCAAAGCTAATCCCAATATCATCATTGAAATAGGCGGTCATACTGATAACGGCGCTACAGGTACAAGCCCCAGCTATCTTATTCAACTCTCTCAGTCCCGTGCTAAATCCGTAGTGGATTATATTCTTAAATGTGGGGTAGAAATGGGGCAGATTAACTACAAAGGATACGGAAACACAAAACCTATTGCAGACAACAACTCTGCGGAGGGTAGAGCAAAAAACCGAAGAGTAGAATTTACAGTACTAAAAAAATAAAGTAAAATGCTGGATTTTTTTTTGAATATAGACCTTTACTTATTCCGCAAAATAAATAATACTTACTCGCCATTTTGGGATACAGTAATGTATTGGGTAAGCGACAGCTATATATGGGTACCTTTGTATGTATTCTGGTTAGTGTATATCATCAGTGAATATGGCAAAAAAGGTATATGGATATGTGTTTTTGTTGTTTTACTGATATTCATGACAGACAGCGGAAGCACTTTGCTCTTTAAAGAAAACTTTAAACGCCTGCGACCCTGCCACGCGCTTGCTAATGTACACCTCGTATTTGGCAAATGCGGAGGCAAGTATGGTTTTGTATCTTCTCATGCCGCTAATGTATTCGGCTTGGCAACCTACTTGTTCTTATGGTTACGAAAAGATATACCTCACTTTTGGAAATTTGCTTTAATATGGGCAAGTTTGATAGCCTACTCACGTATATATCTCGGTGTACATTATCCATCAGATGTGTTTTGTGGAGGGCTATTAGGTATTGGTTTAGGTTGGTTGAATTATAAATTTGTACAAACGAATATCATTCAACGCATAGAACCTGAAAAAAATACTTAATTAGCTTCAATATCTATAAACTGAATGTTTTTTTTGTCTATGTAACTGAATTGGTGTGCTTTCCATGAAGTACTTTCCCCCGTAGTGCTTAAAATAGCATTGTAGTACAGCATCTCATTAGATTCTTTGGAAGGTTTTCCAAAACCTAATAAGACATTCGTTCCGTTCTTATAAGGAATTACTGTAAACTGTGAAAGAAACGTAGTAGTGTTTGCATTTCCTTCTTTGAATGTAAATGAAGAGGTTAAAGCAGGCAACCCTTTTGCGTCTAGTATAAAAAACTGCAATGAAGCATTTTTATCTATGCCCATTAAAAAGTTATAAGTGTCATTGACTAAAAGATTATGAAGTTTAACAGAGTGTTTGCCGATTTCGGTGAGCGTATTATTTGCCCAGCTGATACAATGCACTGTACTTGGGGTGTTTTCATCTTCACAATAGTAAAATGTTTTAGAACTATGTGACCAGGATATATTATGATGATTTGCTTTAAAGTCTATTTTTCCTAATTCGTTTCCAATGTAAAATTGAGGGTTAAGTTCTAAAAGAATGAGCTGACTGCTTTTTTTAGACTCCGTTTTTTTTTCTACAATAATTTTAGTATCATTGTCTAAAACTTTTAATACAGTATATATTTCACTTGCGGTACCATACGTTTTGCTTTGTTTTAATCTTTGGTAGGTACTATCAGGGATATTGCCATAATTGTTTTTAGCGCGCATAGCAAACAAGGAACTGATAGGATACTTACTTTGTACAAATTCATCGTCTATGCTGTATATCAAGCCATTTTCACGGATAATATATTCTTTAAGCACAATATGTCCGAGAAGGTTTACGTTACGTTTTTTGAATACTTTTATCACATAACCGTCTTCATAACGATACATGGTAGTTACGTCTACATAAGTATAAATAGTCTGTCCTCCACTGAACGTACCTTCTTTATCTTGATGAAGTACATAAAAAGACTTTTTATCAGGCAAAACCTGTATTTTTTTTATGTCTTCTTCATGGGTAACGGAAATAACAGTGTCTAATTCTCCTTGTGAACCTACTTCCAGCAAAGTGATTTTATTTCCCTGATATGATAGTACAATTCTGTGTTTATTGTCCTGCAGTTCCAGCGCATCAGCATAAAGTCTGTCTGAGATACAGACAAATAACAATAACAACAAAATAAAAGCGCTCTTTTGCATAGCGGGCAAATATATTCACAGAATTTACTACATACAAAAATAATCATTTTTTTACAAAAATACAATATTAGTAACATATTTTGTAAGTACTTTACGGACAGGCTTGCTATTATTCTACTTCTGATATTTTAAGCATGTTGGTTCGTTTTCGGGCAAGCATAGGCATACTGGCTGTATTGATGACTATATCGCCTTTTTCTATAAGTTTTTTTTCCTGTAAAATTTGTTTTATGTCGTGCATGGTTTCATCTGTACCTACAAAGCCATCATAATGAAAAGCCTGAACCCCCCATATCAGATTAAGGGTATTAAGGAGAGGAATATTGTCTGTAAAAATAAAAATATAGGCTTTAGGTCTGTGCCGAGAGAGCTGATAAGCGGTATATCCTGTACGGGTAAGACCTGTAATGGCTTTAGCACCTACTTTTTCAGCGAGAATACAAGATGCATAACAAATTGCATCGGAGTGAAAGGTTTCAGAACTAGGGTCTAAGGGTACATTTTTGTTATATAATACTTCTTCTCTCTCTACCGAAGCAATGATACGCTGCATACTTTCAATAACCTGTACAGGATACCTGCCCATAGCAGTTTCTCCGCTGAGCATTACGGCATCTGCACCGTCTAATACGGCATTAGCTACATCATTGGTTTCTGCGCGAGTAGGTCTAGGGTTATTCATCATAGATTCCATCATCTGGGTAGCTATAATGACAGGTTTTGCGGCTTCATTGCATTTACGTACAATGGTTTTTTGTATCATAGGAACATCTTCCATAGGAATTTCTACCCCTAAATCACCTCGAGCTACCATGATACCATCAGCAACCTCAATAATGGCGTCTAGTTCATTTAAAGCCTCTGGTTTTTCAATTTTGGCAATAACTTTGCTGTCTTTTCCTTTTTGCTGAATGTATTTTTTAAGCAGCACTACATCAGTGGCACTACGTACAAAAGAAAGTCCAATCCATTCTATATTATGGGAAAGCGCAAAATCCAAATCAATATAGTCTTTTGGAGTTAGAGAAGGGATAGAAAGTTTAGCGTTAGGAAGGTTCAAGCCTTTTTTAGAACCGAGTTTTCCGCCTACTAAAATTTTTGCTGTAATTACTGTATTCCCGTCTGTACTCAATGCCTGCAATTGTAATTTACCATCATCCATTAAAATCAAATCACCAGGCTGTACTTCTTTGGCAAAAAGTGCATAATTAACAGATACACGCCGCGGCGTACCAATAACTTTTTCTGTGCTGATTTCAATAGTATTACCTGTTTGAATCTCTATTTCATTATTTTCTACTTCATCAATACGAATTTTAGGGCCTTGCAAATCATATAACAAACAAATATGCGAACCTAAATCCATGTTAATGCTTCTTACATTGTTAATAATTTGCTCATGAAAGCCATGGTTGCCGTGAGAAGCGTTTATTCTGCACACATCTAAACCTAATTCAATAAGTTGTTTTAGTATAGCTCTGTCTGCACTAGCAGGGCCTATCGTACCTACAATTTTAGTGCGGTTAAATATTAGTTTTTTCATATTTGTTATTAGCTTGTAAAGATATAAAACTCTTGGAATTTAACATTACTTGGTTCATAAAAACTGTTTTTACTTAAGGTGTATTCACATCAAAAACTTTTCCTGTTTCTAAAAATTCAATTCTTAACACAGAATTTGTATAGTATGTTGCCCATATTTTAGCTTTTTGGGGCAGTTGGTCTTGCATTTGCCATTTTGAAGGTATTCCAATACTCAATTCTTTGTTACAATAATTATACTTTAATGATTTAGTATTCTTGCTATATGTTATTTTGATAGCTTCTACGATTATCATTTTGACTTTCATTTGGAACATATCTATTATGGATAAAATAAAAAAAACAATCAATCCTATACATACTATACCCAAAAACCCAGCTATAATAGAAATTAGTAAAACATCTTTATTTTTTTCAATGGAATCATATATTCCAAAAGACAATATACCGATATTGCCTGCCGCTACCACTAATAAAAAAATTGGCATACCCAAATATCTTAATGACCTTAAATACTTTTTGTACTCTGCGGTACGGTAAATAACTTCTTGTTCCATGCTATAAATATAGCTAAATTTGGTAATGTAAATAGTGTTCTTTTGGGCGAGTATCTAGAAAAACAAAGTAAAGTGAGATATAATAAAATACCTAATTTTCATCATCAATAAGACATTATTTTTGTACATGCAAAACAGGTTTGCTTATCTAACTACAAGATTAGAAACATATACTCCTGCTTTACCTTTTCAGATATTTCGTGTATGTTGGGCTATACTTATGATAATCAGTTCAGTGCGTTTTATGTATCTTGGCTGGATAGAAGACCATTATGTAAGTCCTGTATTTCACTTTAAATACTGGGGCTTTGAATGGATAGAACCGCTTGGCAGAACAGAGTTGTATGTCGTTCATTTTTTAATGATTGTAAGTGCAGTGGGAATTGTCATCTGTACAAAAATACTTTATCGTATCTCTGCTGTATTGCTGTTCCTTTCTTTTACATATACCGAACTGATTGACTTAACGTATTATCTTAATCACTATTATTTTGTAAGTTTGATTTGTTTTTTACTGTGTATTATTCCTTCTCCGCCTGCTATACGGGATAAAAATGCAGTTATGCCTGCCTGGGTAATTTTTCTGTTTAAGTTTCAGATAAGTATAGTGTATATTTACGCAGGATTAGCTAAAATCAATTATGATTGGCTGTTTAATGCTTTACCTCTTAAAATATGGCTTCCTGCCCATTATGATTTACCCGTAATAGGTGTGCTTTTCACCTATAAAATAACACCATATATTTTCTCATGGGCAGGTATGTTGTATGACTGTACTATTCCCTTTTGGCTAATGTGGAAAAAATCACGCCCTTATGCGTATATTGCGGTTATTGTATTTCATACCATAGTGGGATTATTATTTCAAATTGGTGTTTTTCCTTTGGTAATGATGGCTTCCACCTTGATATTCTTTGATTTTCAAAAACAAAAATCTAATCCTGTACTTTTACCTGATAAAAAACATGTTATTCCTATATTTTTACGGTATTTTTTAATGTTTTACATTGTTTTTCAGATACTATACCCATGGCGTTATTTGCTTTACAAGGGTAATTTATTTTGGACAGAAGAAGGCTATCGTTTTTCGTGGCGTGTAATGTTAATGGAAAAAGCAGGAACAGCCACTTTTTATGTAAAAGATAGCCGTACAGGTAGAGAAGGTATAGTCAACAACCGAGAGTTTCTCAATGACCATCAAGAAAAACAAATGGCTATGCAACCCGATATGATTTTACAGTTTGCCCATTTTCTTGGAAAGTATTATGAGAAAAAAGGTGTCTATAAGCCCCAGGTACGTGCAGAAGTGTATGTAACGCTTAATGGCAAGCCCAGCCAACTACTCATTGACCCAAATGTAGATTTAATGAAAGAAAAAGACACTTTTATGTCAAAGAAGTGGATATTAGCACACTAAACAGTTATGTATTTTATTCATTTTGTACTTCTAATTAAATTTAACTTTGCTTATGTTTTATATGATTATATCCACATTGTTTGAAAATTTCACATTATCTAATAACACTCAAAATACTCCCAAAAATTAAATTAGCATTAAATCATAATTTTGTACAGTACTTTATCAAACTTTTGTATATTGGCACACAAAATTAAATCATAAATCATTATGTCAAAGAAAAAGAAAGCCTTAGTGCCTCCCAGTGAGATTTTAAGAGAGTTTAAATCTTACTACCCTGAGGTGGACCTTACACAGGTAATATGGTCTTGGGAAGTTCCGTTCAAAATTTATGAAGCAGAATTTGTGCTAGAAGGTAAAGAATATGAAGTAGAATTTACTGTAACTGGACATTGGTTGCTTACCGAAGAAGAAATAAAGATTTCCGAAGTCCCCGACCATATTATAGAAATTGCCAAAAGCCGCTATAATAAAGCAAAATTAGAAGAAGCTAGTAAGGTAATATACAGTAATGGAGACATCTGCTATGAACTAGGTTTCAGCGGAAAAGATAGCACTTTTGAAGTGCTTTTCCGTGAAGATGGTTTATTTATTGGCAGAGGAAAAGACCTATAATTTTGATATTTAGAAATTATTATTTAATTTTGCATAGTTATACATCTCTAACTTATGGCAGGCACAGATAAAAATAAAACCAATACTGCTTCAAGCACCCCAAGTCTAGGAAAAGTAGATATCTTCGCAGAAAGTTGGGTGGATATTGTATTTACAGGTAGAAACCAAGAATATGGTGCATATGATTTAAGAAAAAACTATAACCGTAGCCTTACCTTAGGGCTAATTTTTGCCCTTTTTATTTTTGTAATTGGTTTTCTCAGTCCTAAAATCTTGGCTTTAATCAAAAACGCTTTGCCTGAAAAAAAACAGGTAGCTATTACAGAAGTAAATTTGGAAGCACCTCCCCCACTCAATGAAGAACTCCCTCCGCCCCCTCCGCCCGTAGAACCTCCTCCTCCTGTAAAAAATACTATCAAATTCACTATTCCTGAAATTAAAAAGGAAGAAGTTAATGACCCACCTCCAGCCATAGAAGAGATTGAAAAAGACGTAGAAGCAGGTAAAAAAACTCAGGTCGGTGATAACAACAACATAGTTGATGAGGTAAAAGAAGAACCCAAACAGGAAACCAAACAGGTTATTCAGGAAGAAGTAGATAATACGGTTTATACTATCATTCAAAAAATGCCATCTTTCCCTGGTGGAGAAGCCGCTATGATGAAGTTTATTTCAGACAATATCAAGTACCCTCCTATGGCAAAAGAAGCAGGTATAAAAGGTACGGTATTCGTTACATTTGTAGTAGATAGAGAAGGTAATGTTACTGACCCCAAAGTTATGAAAGGTATCGGCGGCGGTTGTGATGAAGAGGCTCTCCGTGTAATTAAAATGATGCCTAAATGGAGTGCAGGCGAGCAAAATGGTAAAAAAGTATTAGTAAAAATTAACGTACCTATACGTTTTGTACTCCGATAGTTTATATTTTATCTCATTTTTGAATGCAGTGCTGTATGGTACTGCATTTTTTGTTATCTGTTACTTAAAATAAAAATAATACCTTTGCACTATGGCAAGATATGCTATACAGTTATCTTATATAGGTACACGTTATGCAGGTTGGCAAAGTCAAAAAAATGCGGTTTCAGTACAAAATAAAATAGACCATGCATTAAGCACGATACTCAAACAATCCATAGAAACCACAGGTTCAAGCAGAACGGATACAGGGGTACATGCGGTACAGCAGTTCTGCCATTTTGATTATAACTACCCTTTGCCTGACAATATCATAAGACAATTGAACGGTATTTTACCTAATGACATAGCCATACAGGGTATTTACAAAGTTCCTGATACTTTTCACTCCCGCTTTGATGCCCTGTATAGAAGCTATGAATATCATGTAGTACAGGAAAAAAATCCTTTTCTGTATCAAAAATCTTATTTAATGACCCGCAAAATAAATCTTGAACTTATGAATGAAGGGGCAGATATACTGTTGCAAAGCACTGATTTTAAGTCGTTTTGTAAAACTAAATCTGAAACCAAAGGATATAAATGCAAATTGCGTTACGCATATTGGAAAGAAATAAAACCAAAACATATTGTGTTTTATATTTCGTCCAACCGCTTTTTGTATGGTATGGTGCGTACTATTGTGGGAACATTACTGGAGCTTGGGGAAAACAAAATCAATCTTGAACAGTTGCAAGAAATTATAAATGTAGGTGACAGAAAGCAAGCACGATATTCTGCCCCCGCAGAAGGTTTGTTTCTTACAGAAGTAGCGTATTCACACAACTGGCAGGAATTACCACACTGGAAATAAAAAACAGTTTATTCTACTTTCTCTATACGCAGTATGTGTATCATTCTACCCCACTGAAAAGCACTTGACATTGTAGAAGGCTCAAATACTATATTTACCATAAGTCCATTTTGTTGAAATATAATAGGTAATTCTTCGTCAGGTAGGTACTTTTTTTTTGTATCCATGTCAATAATTCCCCAAAATCCCCCTTCTAAATCTATTCTTTCTACTTTTGCAGTTATTTGATGCATATTCTATATAATTTGAACTTCACAAGTTGGAACTTTCTGTTTGAATTTGTTTAACCATTTTATATCTATACGCTTATCTACTTTTAATAAAGCAAGTTGCGTGTTTTTCATAATAACTTCTATATTTTCAATAGGCGTATTTACAATTTCCAGACATTTTAAGTCTTTGGCATGAATAATAGGACTGATGTCTTTTACGCCTGTGTTGGAAAGGTCTAAATACTCCAAATAAGGTAAAGAAGCAAGGTGTTCGATACTTTTAATATCAGGATTGTGTCCAATATAGACATGTGTAAGAGATTTACAGTTTTCTATGCCTTCTATACTTTTTATGTCAGTGTGCTGTAAGTTAAGATATTTTAATTTTTTCAGATTAACCAAAGGACGAATATGCTGTAAAGGTGTGCCTTCCAGAATAAGTGTTTCTAATTCATTGAGAGGATATAACGGTGAGATGTCCACGGCATGTTCTGTACCTTGATATACAACCTCTAAATGCTTCAGTTTTCTCAATTTGCTGATAGAATTGAAATTATGTATATTGAGATATTTAAGTACAAGTTTTTCTAATCCTGTCACATACTCAATAGCATTGATATTTTTAATACTTGTAAAACCACTTCTAAGATATGAAAGACTGAAAAATTTAAGTTGTATCATGTCATAAATCGGGTCAAGAGAAACAGGTTTTACAATATCTACATCTAAACCTGTAATAATAGGTAGTTCTTTTACAGGTTTGAGGTCATCTATTTCGGTATCTGATTTTATATTGATAGTTTCTAATTTTTTGTAGGCATATTTAAGTTCTGTATCTGATAAATAAGGAGAGAGTCCATGACGAGTAAATATTTCCTGCCATACAGGAGAAAGGCTTTGTAACCATTGTTTAATAGTAAGTTGTTTTTCGGTAAGGCGTATAGGTTTTTCTGCTTCTAAAAGTGCATTAAAATCTGTTTCAGAAACACGTAGCATTTGCTTTAATTCCAATAGCTCTTGATACTCTTCATTAGTCAATACGTCATCTGCCACAGCGTCTTTTATGGCTTTCATAAGCATTTCTTTACTTTCTTTCTCGTCCCAGTTAAAATAATGAAATATTTTTTTGAATAAACTCATGTTAAAAGTTATTTAAGTTGTGTAATTTCTTCTTGTGATAAGTTGAGCGTTTCTATTATTTTTTCTATCACGGGCGGTCTTATAATAAACATCACAACTATAATGAAACCAGGTGCAATGTACAAAAATAGTTCATGGCTTGTAATAACAAAAAATGTGATAGGAATAAAAGAACACATATCCATAGGAGCTAATCTAACTATAAAAAAGTTCTATAAAGTGCTATTTTCTGCATAAGGGGCATAGTAGTTTTTAACTTGGAGTTAAAAACTTTGGGTAAAATTAAAATAGAGGTAATGAGTACAGATAAAAAGATTATGACCGCAATACTTACTAAAATCAAAACTATTTCTTCATCTTCACTACTCTTTGCTTCTTGACTGAATGCCATGTAAAAAGAGATTATAGCTAATATAGGGGCAGATATCAATGTAAAATACATAATCTTAAGTTGTTTTACATACATCTCAATATCAAAATTTTCCATATCACAAAGATATAAAAATACTGCTGAAAAACGATAAAAAAACAACTGTGAGAAAACGATTTCTTCCAGTCCGTCCAAATCAATGACAACAATGGGAGTACTGTAAGCAAACAGGTACATGTGTAAGTTCGGGGTAGTCTTTGGCAAACGGTTGTAAATCTCCAAGTTTTGTAATGGCTATGACTTTAATATTTCTGACAAATCCCGTATGTCGGTTTCCGAATTATAGGAATGCACAATAATCCGAAGGCGTTCTTGTCCTTTGGGTACAGTAGGAGAGCGTATCATGCCCACATCAAAACCTGCTTGCTGTATTTTTGTGAATAATTCTATGAGTTTTTCATTATTACCGATTACTATTGGAATAATAGGAGTTTGAATATTAAGATCAGGTAAAAATTGTTGAAAGAGTTGTATATTTTCATGTAAATCTTCTTTCCACTGGGGGTTGTAGCGAATTAGGTCTGCAGATGTACGCATAGTCTCTACCTGAAATGGTGATAAAGCTGTGGTATAAATAACTGCTCTTGCCATATTGAGCAGATATTCTTTGATGATAGTATCTTGTACCGCAATCACTGCACCATACGTACCTGCCGCCTTACCAAAACCAAATATACGTACCGCTACTTCTTGATGTAATTGTTGAGATTGTAACAAACCTTCACCTTGTTCACCAAATACTCCAAAAGCATGTACTTCATCAGCAATTAGAACGAGTTCATATTTTCTTGCAATTTGAGCGAGTTCCTTTAAATTTGGAATATCACCGTCCATGCTGTAAACTGTTTCAAATACATAAAAAATAACCGATTTGGGATATATTTGTCTGTATTTTTTTATCTTGTTTTCTAAATCATTCCAATCATTATGTTTTACGCTGTATCTTTTTGCAAATGATAAACGCATACCTTCTTTGATACTAGCATGTACTTTTTCATCATAGAGAATAATATCGTTTCTTTGAGGAAGTGTACTTAAAACGGCTAAATTAGCATCATATCCCGAATTTGCAATTAACGTATTTGCACAATTAAAATACTGAGTAAAATAGTCCTCTGCTTGTTCATGAACTTTGGAATTTCCTGTCAATAGTCTTGAACCTGTGCTACCTAATGAAAGACTATTCATTAACGGTTCTACCATGAACTCTTCTATAGCACCTTCATGAGCTATTCCTAGATAGTCATTAGAGATAAAATCTTTTCTCTTATAGCGTTTAAGCTGCCTGTATTGCTGTTCAGACTTTAATTTTTCAATAGAATTGTGTATAATATTTAGCCAATGTTGCATTATGTCAAATTTACTATTGCAAATATAATCTTGACAAAGATAGAAACATAAAAAATTGGTTTTATCGTTAATTTCCTTTTTAGAGTATAATATAATTGCGGTATTCAAATAATCTTGTACCTGTTAATTTTTCCACATAGTCTAATAATTTAACCCTCCATTTTCTTTGGTCTTTGGATATGTCGTGTTCAAAATTCCAATTTTTTTGTTCAATTCTATTCCACATAACTCTGGGATGTGTGCCGCGAAATAGTTCTAATTTATCAATGTTAGAATAATCAAAATGCGCACTTGGAATATTTTGTTTTATCCAATCATCTTGGTGCCAGTATTTATTAAAGTTTAGTTGCTTTTGAAGTTGTTTATCAGGGCTTTTTACCCAGCCATAATGGTGTATAGCCGTATTTGAAACTTTTACTTTTATTTTACTTCCATCTTTCCAACGAAAACCTTGCGCATCTTTCCATGAGGTAATGTCTTTATTATTTCTAACAACCCGAACTTCTCTCCTATACCAATTCCGAGAAGTAGCTATATAATCATAACTACCATAGTGATGATAATAGTTCATTAGAAAACCTTCTACAATATCATTTTTTAGTTCTTTTTTCATAGCTTGATAAATTATATCTAAACCATTTTCATGAAAAACTTCATCTCCCTGTATGTAAAAACACCAATCATAGTCTAATGGAATAGATTGAAATGCTTTATTTGTTTCTATGGATAGTACTGTTCCGTTTTGTCTTAAATTATCGTCCCATATAGTAGGTATGATGTGTATTTTATGTTTATCTATTTGTTGTACAAGTTCAAAGGTGCTATCTTCTGAATTTCCCACAGCAACAAAAATAGCATCGCAAATGGGTAGAATAGATTGTAAGGCTTCTACAATAGGATAATCGTATTTTACAGCATTACGAATAAATGAAAAACCTGCTATTTTCATACATTTAACTTTGTGATTTGTGCTTTTCTACTACTTCAATAAAAATATCATTTAAAGGCGTTTCTTGGGGAGAAAAATAAGTTAAACTCGTTCTCTGGGCAAGATATTGTAAAATTTCTTTATCATTTTTATTGAGATGTGATTTTATCAAAATATAATTTGGATATTTCTGAATAATTTCTATACCTTGTATACTTTGCAGTATGCTGTCCTCTTCTTCTATACGAATTTGATACAAAGATTTTCTGAACTGTTTTTTTATTTCTTTTAATGTTCCATCTAGAACAACCTTACCCTGATGAATTAAGCAAATGCTATCGCAGATTTCCTCCACCTGTTCCATACGATGAGTAGAAAAAATAATAGTAGCACCTTTTTTGTGCAGTTCAAAAATTTCATCTTTAATCAGATTAGCATTGATAGGGTCTAATCCTGAGAAAGGTTCATCAAGGATAAGCAGTTCAGGCTGGTGAGCAACAGTGGTAATAAACTGTAATTTTTGTTGTTGTCCTTTGGAAAGTTCATTAGATTTTTTGTTTAGCCACTCTTTTACTCCGAGTTTATCAATCCATACGGAGAGCATTTTATGGGCATCATTTTTGGAATACCCACGTAACTGCACAAAATACAAAAGTTGGTCATATACTTTCATTTTTTTGTACAGTCCACGTTCTTCGGGCATGTACCCAATACGATTAAGATGTTTGTGTGACAAAGGTTCTTCCCGATAAAAAATTTCTCCTGAGTCTGGTAAAGTAATTTGTGTAATCATGCGCAAAGTAGATGTTTTACCTGCACCGTTAGGTCCCAGCATACCATACACGCTGCCTTGCGGTATACTGAGGGATATATTGTTAACAGCTAAAAAATCGCCGTACTGTTTGGTAACATTTTTTAAAGATAGTATATTCATTAATGATGCAAATATAACCGTTCATAGGCAATTTCTGACAGTATGTGCAGATATTTTGACAGTTCAGGTAAAATTCTAACAAAACACTTGCACATATACTAATTTTGTAGCATGAAACTACCGAATAATTGTTCCAAAGTTTCAGAACTCTCACCCAATCATTGTTCTAGTACCCAACTCTATGATAAAATACTTTCATAGAGTTTTTTTGTTTTTTTAATCTTTTCTATGCTATATTTGTTGAATTTAGAAACAGTTTTACTGAATTATGCGGTGCATACAAGGTTATTTTAGTGTATTTACAGTACTTTTTTTGTTACTTAGTAAGGTTGCCATAACTCAAATTAATTTTTCTTACTCTAAAAATGCCGTTCAGCATCAGGAATTTGTATGGAAATATCTTAAAACCGATAATTTTTATGTATATTTCACTCAAAAAAATGACAGTTTAGCACAGTTTGCTGCACTCGAAGCCGAAAAACATTATGGGTATCTGTACAAAATGATGGACTATTATCCTGAAACCAAAATTGCGCTTGTTATTTATGCTTCTGTTACAGATTTTCAGCAAAGCAATATACAGCCCCCGAATATCAAAAATCCCGAAGGCGGAATAACAGAAATGGTTTCTGCCAAATGTATAACCTATTTTGAAGGGAGTTATGTAAAATTTGCACAGCAAATCCGAAAAAATCTCTGCCTGACCTTTCTTAATGACATGATGTACGGCGGTTCTCTTCCCAATACCATACAAAGTTCACTTTTTCTGAACATTCCCGCATGGTTTAATGAAGGGCTTGCAGAGTATTTAGCTGATGGCTGGAATGATGTATTTGCATATTATACTCGTGATGCTATAAGTACCCAAAAACTTCGTTCTTTTATGGATATACAAGGACAATACGCAGGTAAAATTGGAAGTAGTATATGGCATTTTATTGTACAGAAATACTCTCCTGACCGTATTGCAGATATTCTTTACATGGTGCGCAGTTCAAGAAATGTACTACATGGCATAGAATACACACTCGGTACAGATATATCTGTTTTATTCAGTGAATACATTGCTTTTTATCAGAAAAAAAATGAAGACCATGCAAGAATTTTTGAGGACCCACAAAACTATACTTTCTTACAGGTTACAAATAACTTTGCCATATCTCCTGATGGTACACACCTTGCTTATACTACCAATCACAAAGGAATTATCAAGGTATGGATAAAAAATCTGCAAACGCAAAAAAAACATTTAGTGGTGCAAAGCGGTATGCGTACTGATATAAATGAACTTAGCTTTTGGAATATTCCCTTAGCTTGGTCAAAAGATGGTAATAAATTAGCCATAGCCTATTCAGACAAAGGAAAAACCCGTTTAATGCTGTATGACAAAAATTCGCACACTTCAAAAACCATAAAAACAGGTGGTTTAAAGCAGATTTTAAGCATAGATTGGTCTTTGGACAATACTCTTTTGGCTTTGGCTGCTGTAAAAAATGCACAATCAGATATTTTTATATTACCTGTTGGAGGCTCGCTTCGTCAGATAACGAATACAAAATATGATGATATAAATGTTTGTTTTGGTACAGATAATAATGAACTCTGGATATGCTCTAATATGCCTGATATACAGGACGAGGAACGTCTGTATATGGGACTTACCGCACAGGAAAGCAATCCTAATTTTAATCTCTGGCAATATAACATTACCGAAGAGGGCAAAATAAAAAATGTTGCACCGCTTAACCGTATCATTAACCGTAGATATGACCAGGAACTGAACCCGAAAGTCTTGGACAACAAACTCTTTTTTACAACCAATAAAAACGGTATTCAGAATGTACTATACATTCCTTTACGAGACCTAAATAATTCAAATGATACTTTGCAAATCAAACCAAAATACCTCACCAATCTGCCCTGTGATGTATTAAACTATGCTGTTACAAAAGATTTTACAAAACTGTATCTTGTTACATTGCAGGAAAACACTGCACGCTTAATGAGCAAAGAAATCAATGAAAGCATGCAGCTTAACAGCCAGATACGCCCTACAGAAGAGAAAATACAGTATATCACTCAGACCCGTACTGAAATACAAAAAAACAAAGATCTTACAAGAGCTAGTACACCTGAAAAAATTTCAGATACTACTCAGAAGAAAAAACCTACTGTAAACTACAACCACTATGTTTTTGATTATCAAAAACAGGAATTTGTGCTTTCCAATAAACCTAAAAAACAGGATAAAAAAACACAGCAGACTGTTAAAATTATTGCTGAACAGAACCACAAAACGGTAAATATCTCACAAAGTCAGATGTATATTGTTAGTATGAGTCCTGATGTAATAGGTACAGGTTTATGCACAGACCCTGTAAAAGGTATAGGTTTTCAATTGGTAGGGGGTATGACAGATATTTTTAACAACTATAAAATTACCGCCGCCGCCCGTATGTATTTTGATTTCAGAAGCACAGATTATATAATTAAGTACTTGTATCAGCCTAAAAAATGGGATTATCTTCTTGAATTTAACCGCAGAACAAGAGATTTCAGGGATAGAAATGACCTTAATGACCCATTTGTGCTTAAATACAAAACATATTCTATAAAGGCAACAGCTATACGCCCATACAGTAGATTTCTAAAATGGGAAAATAGAGCAGAATATACATATATTAACCGTCAGAGTCTGGTAGAAATCCCAAAACCTGATGAAAGATGTAATATGTTAGGTGCAAACAGTAGTGTTATTTATGACAATACCAAAGTAAAAGGACTAAATATATTACAAGGTACACGTGCAGGAGCAGGTATTAGTGCTTTTCATAGTATTTTTGATAAAGCATATAGTCTTGTAACTCTATCGGCTGAATTTAAGCAATATACTGTAATTTCAGGTGAATTTATATGGGCAACTCGCGCGGCTACTCAATGGAGTATGGGCAATAATCCGCAGTTGTTTTATCTTGGGGGAGTGGATAATTATCTTAACAACCGCATTCAGAACCATGAAGGATTACGATACAGAAGTACAAACGTTCCTGATTTTTATTTTACAGATTTTGCTACCCCCGTACGCGGATTTATACGCGGCGCACGTACAGGTAAACGTTATGTAGTATGGAACAATGAGTTAAGAACCCCATTACTTAAATATGTAAAGCGTAACACTATTCCTTCTGCGGTATGGTATAATTTACAATTAGCTATTTTTACAGATATAGGTACAGCATGGAATAAAGGATTTCCTAATCGTAACAATGCAGAACTGAATACTTCATACTATGAACTAGGCAATGTATCTGCACAGGTATTTAATCAGCGAAGTCCTTGGGTAATGGGATATGGTGCAGGGATAAGAACGGTTATTTTAGGGTACTTCTTAAAAATAGATGTAGCCTGGAGCATAGAAGACGGATATTATGCACCAAAACCAATATGGGCATTCTCCATAGGAACGGACTTTTAATAATTTATTTTTGTTTACAAGTAAGATTATCACGTAATTACAATGCCTAATTCTTGTACAATATTACTCCGAATAAGTGTAAGATTTCTATGAATTTGCATATATGCCTCAATTTTTTTTATATCTTTATCAGGAGTGTTTTTAAGATTTTGCATATTTTGCTTAATGAGCATGTCTATGTTTTTCTTACGCAAGTACAGAATAGCATATTGCAAACTTTTGGGTAAATCACGGTCTATACTAAAATCTAATCCTTCCCGTTCTAACCATTTTTCGCTATACTCGTCCTTGTATTTTTCTGCCAGGATTTCAAGAACTGTGTGAGCTATATTTTTATCTTCATGGTGTATCAGGGACTGAGGGTCTGCGGAATGATGCAGTTCATACTGTTTCATAAGATTTGTGTATATATAACGAAAAACGGGGTTTTTTATTTCCTCCTCAGCGTCTGTAATTTCTTCTGCCAGAATCTGAAAAACATATACGCCGAGTGTATCAATAAAAACATTTCCGTAGAGTACCAATAGCCGTAAAATTTCACGCTCCTGAATGTCTGAATGCGTATCAAAAACAGGGGTCTGCTGGTTTTGGATTTGACTACCCTGATTTTGTGTTCCTGCACTAGTATTTTTGTTTTGTTTCTGGATTTCCCGTCTTTTTTCATTTATCAGCAACTGAAATTGCTGAAATAAACTGTCTTCTGAAATATTAGTTTTTTGGGCTATACGATATACATATTCCTGCTGTGTAATAGGATTGGGAATAAGAGCAATGCTATTGAGCATAGCTTCTTGAACTTGGCTTCTTTGATTAGGGTCATTACCTGCTTGTTGATATAAATAATCTAATTTGTGTAATATGGCATCTTCCTTATTGGATTGAATAAATTGCCCAACTTCTTCGGGTGTGTGCGCATGGACAAAAGAATCAGGGTCTTCGGTATCTGGTAGAGCAATAGTTTTTACTACCGCACTATATGGCAATAAAATATCTAATGTTTTGAGAAACGCATTTTTTCCTGCACTATCGCCGTCATAAAAAAGAGTTATGTTTTTGGTCTGTCGGACTAATAATTGTGCTTGTTCTTCGGTAAAAGCTGTACCACTACTGGCTATGACATTTTGCATTCCTGCTTGATGTAAAGAAATAACATCTAAATAGCCTTCGGTAAGAATAACTTCATCAGCTTTACGAATAGGTATACGCGCAAAATATAATCCGTAGAATATACTTCCTTTATGATAAATTGCACTTTCGTTAGAATTGATGTATTTAGGTACATTTTTATCATTAGAGAGGGTTCTACCGCCAAAACCTGCTATCTTGCCACTCGGAGTATGAATGGGAAATATAATTCTACCTTTGAATGCGTCATAATACTGTTGGGTAGTTTCATTTTGTTTAACTAAACCTGTTTCTAAAAGATATTTGAGTTCATATTGTTTTTTAAGTGCTTGTTGTAAGAGTGTATTACCTTGTTCAGGTGCGTAGCCTAACTGAAATTTTTGTATAGTTTCAGTACTTAAACCTCTTTTGTACAAGTATTCTAATGCTTTTTTACCCTCTTCGGTTTCCCACAGTTGTTGTGTAAAAAATTGTTGTGCAAACTGATTGATAATGTAAAGGCTTTCTGTTTCTGAATTATCTTGAATATCTTCTTTTTCCCATGTAAAAGGAATATTGTATTTTTCCGCAAGAAATTTAAGGGCTTCCGTATAAGAAAATTTTTCATGTTCCATTAAAAAATGAATAGCATCACCGCCTGCACCACAGCCAAAACACTTGTAAATTCCCATAGCGGGGTTTACATGAAAAGACGGTGTTCTTTCATTATGAAAGGGACATAATCCTGTATATGTTCTACCGCGTTTTTTTAAGTGTACATACGAACCTACTATTTCTACTATATCTGCACTGTCTTTAATTTGTTGTATAATATTGTCAGGAATTCTCATAATACAAAGATAAGGAATAACAAACGTTTTGAGTTATTCAGTGGCAGGAATAAAGAAGTCATTTTTTTCTATTTTGAGATTTTGAATAATAAACTCCTGTCTTTGTGGGGTATTTTTACCCATGTAGTATTCTAGTACTTTCTGAATAGGTACTTCGGGAGTGATGAGTACAGGAGAAAGTCGCATATCTTGACCTATAAATGCGCTAAACTCATCAGGCGAGATTTCACCTAATCCTTTGAAACGAGTAATTTCAGGTTTGCCACCAAGTTTTTGTATAGCTTTTTCTTTTTCGTTTTCTGAATAGCAATAGAATGTTTTTTTCTTATCTCTTACCCTGAAAAGTGGAGTTTCCAGAATGTAAAGATGCCCATTTTTAACCAAATCAGGGAAGAACTGTAAAAAGAAAGTAAGTATAAGCAAACGTATGTGCATGCCGTCAATATCGGCATCAGTAGCGATAACAATACGGTTGTATCGTAAATTTTCTAGTCCTTCTTCAATATCTAAAGCATGCTGAATAAGGTTAAACTCTTCATTTTCATAAACTACTTTTTTCTTCATTCCATAGCAATTAAGGGGTTTACCTCTTAAACTGAATACCGCTTGTGTTTCTACATCTCTGGCTTGGGTAAGCGAACCACTAGCAGAGTCGCCTTCTGTGATGAATAAAGTAGTTTCTAGTCTGCGTTCAGCTTTGGTATCGGTAAGGTGAATACGGCAGTCGCGGAGTTTTTTGTTATGTAGATTAGCACGTTTGGCACGCTGTTGAGCTAATTTTTTAATACCTGCCATATCTTTACGTTCTCTTTCAGATTGTAAGATTTTTTTTAGTAAAGCATCAGCGGTTTCGGGGTGTTTGTGTAAATAGTCATCTAATTCTTTTTTGATAAAATTTTGCATCCATGAGCGGATAGTTTGTGCATTTTCATCAGGAGCAATATTTTGAGAACCTAATTTAGTTTTTGTTTGAGATTCAAATACAGGTTCTTGAATGCGTACACTGATAGCGGCAACAATAGAAGCGCGTATATCCGTAGCTTCAAAATCTTTTTTGTAAAATTCGCGTATAGTTTTGACGTATGCTTCCTTGAAGGCTTGCAGATGCGTTCCGCCCTGTGTAGTATTCTGCCCATTAACAAAAGAGTAGTACTCTTCACCATATTCGTTGTTGTGGGAAACCGCTATTTCTATATCTTCATTTTTAAGGTGAATGATGGGGTAGCATATTGTTTCTGAACTTGTTTTTTGGGTTAAAAGGTCTGCTAATCCTTTTTGAGAAACATAAGTATTTTGGTTATATTCTAATACTAATCCTGCATTGAGATAGGCATAGTTCCAAATCATAGCAGTAACATACTCGGGCATATATGCAAAATTTTTGAATATAGTTTCATCAGGTATAAAATGAATATATGTGCCGTTAGGTTCATCTGTGGGAGCTATTTCATGTTCTTTGATAAGTTTTCCTCGTGAAAATTCTACGGTTTTTTGTTGTTTATCACGTATAGCGGTTACTTTGAAGTATTGAGAAAGAGCATTTACGGCTTTTGCACCTACTCCGTTTAATCCTACGGCTTTTTTGAAGGCTTCCGAGTCATATTTTGCCCCTGTATTGATTTTAGAAACACAATCTACAACTTTACCCAGTGGAATACCTCTACCAAAATCGCGCACTTTTACTTCATTTTCGGTTACGATAATCTGTATTTTTTTACCAAATCCCATAGTATATTCATCTATGGCGTTATCTATAATTTCTTTGAGTAAAATATAAATACCATCATCTTGGGAAGTGCCATCTCCAAGCTTGCCTATGTACATACCTGGACGTAGGCGTATATGTTCTACCCAATCTAATGATTTAATGTTATCTTCTGTATATTTTGCCATGTTACAAAGGTACAAATTTTCTATAAATCATCAAAAAATGATAAATAAAGTAGCATACAAACAAGGTTAAAAAATTTACTTATTTCTTTCTATGGTATAATGTACAAGGTCAATGAGCTTTTGTTTAATTTCAGATTGGGGGAATATTTCTAATTCATTCAAAGCCTTTTGCATATACATTTTCATCATTTCTTGGGAATATCCTATTCCGTTGTATCCTTTTACAAAGCGTATTACTTCATTAACTTTATCTTTATCTTCGTTATGATTACGAATGATATTAACAATTCTATGCCTTTCTGTTCTTCCTGCTTGATTAAGTGCGTGAATAAGCGGCAGGGTCATTTTACGCTCTTTAATATCTATTCCCAAAGGTTTGCCAATATCTTCTGTGCCATAGTCTAATAAATCATCTTTTATTTGAAATGCCATACCTACATACTCACCAAATTGTCGCATTTTTTCTATAATTTGGGTATCCTGTGTAGTACTTGCGGCACCACAGGCACAACAAGCGGCAATCAAAGAAGCCGTTTTTTGACGAATAATTTCAAAGTAAATAGGTTCATCTATATTGAGTTTACGGGCTTTCTGCATTTGCAGGAGTTCTCCTTCACTCATTTCTTTAACGGCATGAGAAACAATTTTTAACAAAGTAAAATCATCAAATTCTAAAGACATGAGTAAGCCTCGTGAGAGTAAAAAGTCCCCCACGAGTACAGCGGCTTTATTTTTCCACAAAGCACTGATGCTGAAAAAACCTCTTCTTTCATCAGCGTCATCTACCACGTCATCATGGACTAAGGTTGCTGTATGCAATAACTCTACTAGCGCTGCACCTCTGTATGTAGCAGGAGTAATTCCTCCACATAGTTTAGCAGAGAGCAATACAAATAAAGGGCGTATCTGTTTGCCTTTTCTTTTAATGATATTTTGCGTAATAATGTCTAATAGCAGCACTTTACTTTTCATTGCTTCGCGAAAATGCTTGTCAAAGGCTTTGAGTTCTTCTTGAATAGGTGCTTGTATGTCCTGTATAGATACCATGGTGTATGCGTTCAAAAATACGGATTTGTTGTATAAAACAACAATTCAACAAAAATAAAATGCAAAAATATGAGTTCTTATAGTTCTAGTCCAATCCATAGCCAGTCGTCTGTTTGGGGATAGGCACTTTGCCACTGTTCTAAACTGAACAAAAGTTCTTTTTTTATGTTGTCCAAAGTATTTTCCTGATTAGATGCAATAATGCTTTTTAATCTGGATAAGCCAAAACGTTTATTTTCAGGACCTCCAAACTGGTCATGCATGCCATCGCTGGCGAGAAATACTCTTTTTAGTTGATTTCTTGGTATTTGAAGGTAATCAATAGAGTCGTTGGACTTCAAAGGGTGATGTCCGATATAGTTATTAAATTTGATGACATCAATAGCGCCGTTGTACTTTTGTATGAGTATAGGCTGTGCTTGTGTAGTAAAAAGGGTTATTGTATCTGTGCTATCAATGAGAATACTCATCTCAAAAGAGTCACTGATGCTGTGTACCTGCTGCAGTTTTTCTATGGCTTTGTTAAGTGCCTGAATTTTTATTTCCAAAGGTTCATCAATATACCTTACGGTAAGTGTGTTAAGAAAATGTTCAAAATACATAGCTAACAAAGCACCTGGAATGCCGTGCCCTGTGGAATCCGCTACCACGAGGTAATTTGTTCCTTTATTTTGTTCAAACCAATAAAAATCTCCGCCTACAGCTTCTTTGGGCTTAGACAGAATTGCAATGTCTTTGTAAACCGTTTTTAGGGTATTTATATCAGGTGAGAGGGCTTGCTGAATGTGCTGTGCATAACGTAAACTCTCTTCAATATCAGTGCTTCTTTCTAATAGTAGTTGTTCTCTCTGTTTACGTTCTGTGATGTCCATTTCTATGGCAATAAATTTTTCTATCTCGCCGAGTTCGTTGAGAATAGGTGTTATACTCAAATTTAACCAATATTCACGTCCATCTTTTGTGTAATTAAGTATTTCTTCTTGGAAAGAAACTTTTAACGGTAGTTTTTCTCTAATCCGAGCCACAGTATTGGGGTCTGTTTTTTCACCTTGCAAAAAATCACCAGGTTTTTTACCTTTTACCTCCTCTAATGTATAACCAGTAATACGCGTAAATCCAGGGTTGGCCCATTCTATTTTTTTGTCTTTATTTGTGATAATAACAGCGTTATCCGTATAGGTAGCTACAAGAGAAAGCATTTTAATTTGTTCTTGGGCATTTTGTAGGGCTTGTAAATTTTCTTCTAGTATTTGAGTTTTGTGTCTTAAATTTTCGTTCAATGTATTCACTTCCTCAACAGCAGATTTGAGTTCTTCTTCTGTGGCTAAAAGCTCTTCATTTTTGTTTTTGAGAGATTGTAAAAGATGCTCTTTTTCTAATTCCTCACGTTTTTCTTTGGTGATGTCTAATTCAAAAGCAATGAAGTAAGTTAGTTCCTGTTTTTCATTGAATACAGGGGTAATATTGAGCTGAATCCAATATGGAGTACCATTTTTGTGATAATTGAGAATTTCTTCACGGAAGGATACTTTTTCCAATAGTTTTTTGCGTATGCGTGCTACGGTATCAGGGTTAGTGTCTTTACCTTGTAGAATGTGTCCAGGTTTTTTGCCTTTCACTTCATCTAATATATAACCGCTGATTTTTGTAAAACCTTGATTTACCCATAATACATAACCGTTGCTGTCTGTAATAATAATCGCATTATCTGTTTTCTCTGCAATTATAGAGAGGAGTTTAGTTTGTTCTACGTCTGTGCCTGCAATAAAATTTTTGATAGCCTGAAACATGCCATATACAATTAGAAAAGTGTTAAATAAGTTTCTTTTATAGATTACTATTTTTTGAACAGTGTTTTTTTTAGATGAACTGCGGATATTGATTTGAATAAAGCCGTAGTTTTTTTAGAGTGAAATGTTATTTATATCAAATTTGAGTGTTTTTCGTGAGAGGGTAAATTGTTCAGGAATGGGGGTTTGACAGAGAATACTTTGAGCAAGATATTCTGCGAGCAGTGGTGCATAAAATACACCTTTACTGCCTAATCCATTGAAAAACCATACATTTTGATAATGGGGGTGTTGTCCTATCAAGGGTATCCTATCCGAAGTAGCAGGGCGTATGCCTGCCCAGTGTCCTGTGAGTTTATACGGTACTTTGAGAAAAGCATTGAGTTTTTCAATAAGTTCATTTTTACCATGTTCTGTGGGATTTGCATCAGTATCATCAGGATTATATGTAGCTCCTACAAAATAACGGTTGTGTGTTTTGGGAACAATATAAATGCCCGTAGAGAACATAAAATGTCTGCATATTGGTTCTTTAACTTCAATTTCTAATATCTCACCTTTGGTAGGAATAATCGGCAACCATGAGAGATATGGATTGTATCTTACCTGATTACCTTCACAAAATACAACATGCTTAAAGCTAATATTTTCTTTTTTCCACACTATTTGATGTTTTTCTATGCTTATCTCAGAATAGTTTATTTTGGCATTTATGCAATGAGTTTGTTTTTTTGCTTCTTGTAAGAAGTTGTTCACATGCATGTAGCCTGCGTTATGAATTTCAATACCTCCTAAATCTGTGTGAATATATTCAGGTTCAGGATTAGTATAGTGTACAGTTACAGGCATATTTGTACTTCGGGCTGTCCATGCGTTAACATCGTCAATGGTTTTGAAAGGTCTAAATGCATTTTTTTGAACAAAATAGCGTGCAAAAAGTGGGTCTTTATCTTGCCATTCTTTACGTTTTTGAATAAGTATATCAGCATCGGGAATGAGGGTTGCTCTTTTACCTGTAACAGGATTAGTGATACCTGCGGCTAGAATAGAGGAAGATAAAAAATGATCGTTATCTATCCAATATACCGAAGCATTGTGCTGTAAAACGAGTTCTCTTTGAAGAAATGTACCTGCAATTCCTGCACCTACAAGGAGAATATCTTTGATTATTTGCATAAGGGTTGTATATTTGTTACAAGATGAAGCGAGAATTTATAGTTTCAAAGATAGAAGATTTAGAGCAGGTTGCCCAAGCGATAACCGAATATTTTGGTGAGTTTGAAGTATATGCTTTGCATGGAGAGATGGGAAGCGGCAAAACTACTTTTATGCGTGCTTTAGGTAAATTACTAAAAGTAAACGAAGAGGTAAGTAGTCCTACGTATAGTTTAGTCAATGAATACAGTATAAACAATTCTATTATGCGTATTTTTCATTTTGATTTGTTTCGTCTCAAAAGTATTGAAGAACTGACGGACATAGGTTTTGAGGAATATCTTTATGCCCCTGACGTATACGTATTTATAGAATGGTGGGAAATGGCAAAAGAGTTAATTGAAAAGACAGACCACATACTTGTCCGTTTTGAAAAAACAGATGAGAACACAAGAAAAATCATTTTGGAAGAAAAACGGATACCTTAAAAGTCAGGATTAAGCATTACAGGTTTTATTTGTTTTTGTCAATCAGCATGAGTACCTGTTCTGCGGCTAATTGTTCGGCTTTCTTTTTTACGGCATCTGTTCCTGTTGCTGACATACCATTAAAGTTTACTTTAACTACGTATAATTTATTGTTTCCATTTTTTCTTTCCTCAATGAGTTCAAAAACGGGTAGGGGGACTTTGTTTTCCTGAGCGTATTCTATGAGTTTGCTTTTAAAGTTGGTATCTGTAACAGAAAGTTTTTCTATATCTATCCAGTAGCCTAGCAGGCGGAATACAATAAAGTTTTTGGTAGTTTCGTATCCGGCATCAAGGTAAAGTGCGCCAATAAATGCTTCAAAACAATTTCCGTAGAGATTTTTTATATTCGGTACTCTGTCCTTACGGTATTGTATGAAAGCGTCAAAATGAAGTTTTAGAGCAAGGGAATCCAGAGAGTCTCTGTTTACAATTTTGGCACGAAGTTCTGTGAGAAATCCTTCGGACTTTAAGGGATATTTACGATAGAGAACTTCGGCAATAATGGAGGATAAAACAGCATCTCCAAGAAACTCTAAACGTTCATTGGAAAGCTCGGCAACCTGCTGTTTGGTATTTGCTTTTATCGCTGAAACATGGGTAAAAGCTAATTTATATATGTGGATATTTTTGGGTATGTGTCCGGTAAGCCTGTAAATAAAATTGGACAGATCGGATTTTTTAGCGAAATAACGTAGATAAAGCCGTTGTATCAGGCGTATCATTCGTATTTTTTAACGATAATGGAAGTATTATGTCCGCCGAAGCCAAAAGTATTACTTAATGCGGCACGTATTGTTCTGTGTTTTGCCACATTAAAGGTATAATCCAAGTCAGGGCATTCCTCATCTTTGGTAGTATGATTGATAGTAGGAGGAATAATACCATGTTTTATAGCCAGAATACACGCGATAGTTTCTATAGCCCCTGCCGCACCGAGTAGGTGTCCTGTCATGGATTTGGTAGAACTGATACTGATATTTTTTGCTTGTTCGCCAAATACATCTACTATAGCTTTAGCCTCAGCTACATCACCCAATGGGGTAGAAGTACCGTGTGTATTGATATAATCAATATCTGTGACGTTCATACCTGCATCTTCAAGAGCATTACGCATTACTAAACGCACTCCTTTTCCTTCGGGGTCGGGGGCTGTCATGTGGTACGCATCAGCAGACATACCGCAGCCTGCAATTTCTGCATATATTTTTGCACCCCTGTTAAGTGCATGTTCAAGCTCTTCTAAAATCAGGATGCCTGATCCTTCACCAAGCACAAAGCCATCTCTTTCTTTGTCATAGGGTCTGCTAGCTGTAAGGTAGTCTTCATTTCTTTCAGAAAGTGCCTTCATGGCATTAAAACCGCCTACACCTGTGGGAGTTACAGCCGCTTCTGCACCTCCAGTTACAATGATATTGGCTTTTCCGAGGCGAATAAGATTAAAGGCGTCAATAATATTATTGCTGGAAGTAGCACAAGCTGAAACCGCAGAATAGTTAGGACCTCTGAAACCATACCGCATGGAGATATGCCCGGGTGCAAGGTCAATAATCATTTTAGGAATAAAGAAAGGATTAAAACGTGGTGTTCCGTCCCCTTTTACAAAACTTTGTACTTCCTGAAAAAACGTATGGATACCTCCAATTCCTGAACCTACAATGACGCCAACTTTATCCAAGTTAAGTTTTTCGGGGTTAAGTTCTGCATCTTTAATTGCCTGTTCTGCTGCAGCAATGGCATAATGGCAGAACCAGTCCATTCTTTGGGCTTCCTTACGGTCTAAATATTGCAACGGGTCGAAGTTTTTGAGTTCGCAGGCAAACTGTGTTTTGAACTTGCTTGCGTCAAACTTGGTGATAAGATTAGCGCCACTGGTACCTGATTTCAGCCCTTCCCAGTAGGAGGCTATGTCCAAACCTATGGGCGTGAGCGCCCCCATTCCTGTAACAACGACCCGTTTTAACTGCATATTTTTTTAATAAAAATGAATAAAAAAGTGATTTTTTGTACTCTTACTTAGCAGATGCTTTTTCAAGGTATGCTATCGCCTGACCTACTGTACTGATTTTTTCAGCAGCATCATCAGGAATACTGATATTGAATTCTTTTTCAAATTCCATGACCAACTCCACGATATCTAATGAGTCTGCACCTAAGTCATTAGTGAAACTTGCTTCGGGAGTTAATTCTGCTGCATCTACACCAAGTTTTTCTACAATGATGTTTTTTACTCTTTGTGCTACGTTTGAATCTGCCATAATTGGAAATAAATACAAATTTAGTTCGCAAAAGTACAAATGAGTTTCAAATTTGCAAATAATTCACTCAAATTTTTACAGAATTTTCTGCTTTAAGCAATTATTTTGTACCTTTCGTATATGAATGATGTATGGAAAATTATAGACGAGTTTAATTATGAAACAGAAGCACAGCCGCTTAAAGATATGCTAAAAGAGAAAAATATTCCTTATCAGACCCGATACACTGAAAAAACTTTTAATCCGAGTTTTTTATCCAATCCGTTGCTGGAAAAAATTATAGTCAGTGTACCGCAAGAATATTATACAATGGCATGCGAACTTTGGCAAAAAATGCTGTCAGAAGGTGAGTGGTATGATGTTTATCCTCATTATCTTGATGAATTTTCTGAAGAAGAGCTGAAAAAAATACTTGAAAATCCTCAAGAATGGAGCAGTTTTGATGTCAATTATGCAAAAAACCTGCTAGAAAAAATACAGTTGCAAAAAAACAAAGAAAACAGTAGTAAAGATTAAAACAATGACAAACAGCACAAAAGCAGGATTTTTTTGAAAATCCTGCTTTTAATTACAGAAAAACAACCGTTACATTTAGTTTGCGGGTATTGCTCTATATGCTTTTTTTCCAAACGGAGTAATAACCGCCATTAAAATAGCCCCGCTTTTCTTTTTGTTAAAGGCTTCCACAAGGTCATCAACCGTTTTTACAGGTTTTTCGTCAACAGCGATAATAATATATCCGTTACTGATGCCTTCCTGAGCTAGTTTACCCTGATTTTCTACATTATACACTTCTAATCCGTTGTCTATATCAAATCTTGCTTTAAGATTGTCATTTATGGGTCTGAATGAAGCGCCGAGCTTGTTACGGATTGAGTTTGCATCTAATTTTTCTTGTTTTACGATATTGGTATTTCCGTCTTTATTGCGAAGTACTACATCTATATTCATTTCTTTTTCACCGCGCATCAGTTTTATTTTTACTTTATCGCCGGGTTTTCTTCTACCTATCTGCTCCTGCAATTCTGCTACTGAGGTTGTTTTTACATTATCCACACTTATAATTACGTCTCCTTCTATGATGCCTGCATTTTTTGCGGCGCCGTTTTCAGCAAGCCCATTGATATAAACCCCCTGACTTATAGATAGTCCTTTCTTTTTGGCTAATTCACCGTCTACGTCCTGAATATTCACCCCAAGTAATGCCCTTTGTACCGCACCATAATTGATAATATCTTCTGCTATTTTACGGGCAAGATTGATGGGTACAGCAAAAGAATATCCCTGATATGCACCTGTGTTGGTAGCAATAGCTGTATTGATACCTATAAGTTCACTGCTGAGATTAACCAAAGCACCTCCTGAATTACCTGGATTTACCGCCGCATCTGTCTGGATAAAGGCTTCAATAGGAAAACGGTTTTTGTCATCACGGTCTATGATGTTGATATTTCTTGCTTTGGCAGAAACTATCCCAGCTGTCACCGTAGAAGTAAGATTAAAAGGGTTGCCTACCGCAAGTACCCACTCTCCGACCTGAACTTTGTCAGAATCTCCATATTTGATGTAAGGTAGGCCTTTGCCATCAATTTTTACCACAGCAATATCTGTATTGGGGTCAGTACCTACAATTTCTCCATCAAATTCACGTTTGTCATTGAGAATAACTTTTATTTCGTTAGCATCACCTACTACGTGGTTATTAGTGATAATGTATCCATTTTCACTGATAATAACCCCAGAACCAGAACCAGATTGATATTGAGGAGTGTTCGGTGAACCAAAAAAAGGATTAAAAAAGTCATACATGGTATTACGGGTAGCCGCACTTTTTGTTTTGATGTGTACCACACATGGCGTAGTATTTTTAGAAGCCTCTATAAAAGCGGTCTGCTGTTGGTCTAACAGTTTTTTGTAGTCCGTAAGCTCAAAGTTTTTTTGTCCTTGAGATCGATAATACCTTTCAATATCCGCTCTTTTAGAAGAGAAAAAAATGTGTTCTTTAAATATCGCTGTTACAATAGCGGCACCAATGAGTACCCCTAAGGCACTTGCGCCTACAATAGTCATAAATTTAGATTTCCATAGTGTGTTTTTCATAGTACTTACGTTTTATATTTCCTTTTACTGTTATTTTTTATTTTTAGTTGCAAAACAAATATACAAAAATTACGAAATGCGGATATAAATTTCTCTATGCAGATCAAAGCATAATATTTTATTCCGTTTTCACTCAATATCTGAGACAAAATGTATCTCTGCCTTGTCTGTGATATTCTGTGTTTTCTCAGCTATTTCAAGCATGTACTTTACGGCTTTTTTACCTTGTTCTCCCAAATCTGCACTGTATTGATTAACATACAAATCTATGTGCTGTTGTACAACGGTTTTTTCCATTTCCTGTGCGTGTGCCTGCACATAGTTTGCGCTACTTTCAGGGTGAGCAAAAGCATATTCTGTGCTTCTCCGTAAAACTCTGTTCAGGGTTTTGAGAACATCTTTGTGCAAAGTTCTTTTAGCCACAATACCTCCCAAAGGAATAGGATAACCTGTATTCTCTTCCCAAAAATCTCCCAAATCTATAATTTTATGCAGATTATAGTTCATGTAAGTAAAACGGTTTTCATGAATAATTACGCCTGCGTCTGTTTTACCTTTTTGTACAGCAGGCATAATGTCTGAAAATACCATAGCAATATGCCTTCCTGTCTGCGGTTTGTAATGCGGTAAAGTTTGCAGATAATAATTGAGCAAAAAATTGGCAGTGGTGTATTTACCTGGAATAGCTATAATTTTTGTGGCAAGTTGTTGCGGGTCAAAAGGTTCTGATGCAATCACTAAAGGACCACACTTATTGCCCAAAGCACTACCACTATCTAAAAGAATATATTGTTGCTGAACAAAAGCGTAAGTATAGTAAGAAAGTTTAGTAATATCCAATTCTGTATTGAATGCTTTTCGGTTCAGTGTCTCAACGTCTAATAAAATAGGTTCAAATATTAGCCCTTCGGTATCTATTTTATGATGTACGAGTGCATCAAAAATAAAGGTATCATTAGGACAGGGTGAAAATCCAAGGGTAAGTTTCATAATTATATTTATATGTTTTTGTGTTTTTTAGTGTCTGTGGGAACAACAATTTTACTCAATGCAAGGTCAAGAACTTCCATCATAGTTTCTACATAATGAAAAGTCAAGCCTTCAAGGTAATGCGGTGCAATTTCTTCAATATCTCGTTTATTTTTATGGCAAAGAATAATTTCTTTAATACCTGCACGTTTTGCGGCAAGAATTTTTTCTTTAATGCCGCCTACGGGCAGTACTTTACCTCTTAATGTAATTTCACCTGTCATAGCTAGATATGGGCGAGCTTTGCGTTTAGTAAAAGCAGAGACTAATGCGCTTAACATTGTAATTCCTGCTGAAGGTCCGTCTTTGGGTACAGCACCTTCGGGAACGTGTATGTGAACATCATAATTAGTAAAATCCTCATAAGGAATTTTGAGGGTTTCTGCATGGGTGCGAATATATGCTAATGCTACATTAGCTGATTCTTTCATTACTTCTCCAAGTTGTCCCGTGATAGAGAGTTTTCCTGTGCCTTTACTCAAAGAAACCTCAATAAATAGAATATCCCCGCCTACGGGTGTCCAAGCTAAACCTACCATAACTCCCGGAATATCCACTTCATAATATAAATCATTCTCAAAACGAGGCTTACCTAAGGCTTTGACAATATCTTCGTTAGTCAGTTTAGGATTTATTTCCTCACCGCCTGCCACGTGCTTGGCTACATATCTGCAAATTGCACCAAGTAAGCGGTTCAAATTTCTTACTCCAGATTCTTTGGTATGATGTTCTATGATATATGCAATCAGTTCATCAGAAAGTTTGACCTGAGCTTTTTTCAGTCCGTTTTCCTTAATCTGACGGGGTAAAAGATGTTGTTGTGCAATTTGCACCTTTTCTTCCAAAGTATAGCCATTAATTTCAATAATTTCCATTCTATCGCGTAGAGCAGGTTGTATGCTATCTAATGAATTAGCTGTAGCAATAAAAAGCACTTTGGAGAGGTCATAGTCTAATTCTACATAGTTATCGTTAAAGCTATGATTTTGTTCAGGGTCTAATACTTCCAGCAAAGCAGAGGAAGGGTCTCCACGAAAAGAATTATTTATTTTATCTACTTCATCAAGAATAAAGACAGGATTGCTACTCTGTGCTTTTTTGATATTCTGTAAGATGCGCCCTGGCATAGCGCCTATGTAGGTTCTGCGGTGTCCGCGGATTTCAGCTTCATCATGTAGTCCTCCCAAAGACATACGTACAAACTTTCTGCCGAGCGCCTTGGCAATAGAAGCCCCGAGTGAAGTTTTTCCTACTCCTGGAGGACCGTATAAGCATAAAATAGGTGCTTTCATATCTGCTTTGAGTTTAAGCACAGCAAGATATTCCAAGATACGTTCTTTTACTTTTTCTAGTCCAAAATGGTCTTTATCTAATATCTGACGGGCTTGCTTAAGGTTAAATTTGTCTTTGGTATATTCTTCCCATGGCAGCTCTAATAAGGTTTCAATATAGTTTTGGGCTACATGATAGTCTGGTGAGGCAGGATTCATGCGGGAGAGTTTATTGAGTTCTTTTTCAAATACTTCCTGCACCTTGGCAGACCATTTTTTGTTTTTGCCGCGTTCCCGCAGTTTTTCTATTTCTTCTTCAGTAAAATTATCACCGAGTTCTTCCTGAATAGTTTTAAGCTGCTGGCGTAAGTAAAAATCCCGCTGATGTTGTTCTATATCATCTTGTACTTTGGTCTGAATTTCATTAGCTACTTTGAGTACTTCCAATTCTTTTTTCAAAAAAACAAGCAGAATTTTACTGCGTTCTGCCAAATCATTGGTTTCCAGCATCTTCTGTTTGTCTTCCACAGGGATAGAAAGTACATTGGCAATAATATGCGTAAGTACAGACAAATGCTGAATCTGACTGATAAATTTCTCAGCTTCTCGGGATATATTCGGAGAAAGTTCAATAATCTGATAAGCCGTATCTCTGATATTTATCATTAAAGCAGCAGCTTCTTTTTCATCTACGGGATTATCTTTAAGCAGACTGCATTTTGCTTTGAAATAAGGTTCATCAGCCGTAAATTCTTCAATCTTAAAACGGTGTATTCCTTTGAGAATAATGGTCGTATTGCCATTGGGCAGGCGCAGCACACGTACAATTTTGGAAAGTACACCTATGATATTGAGATGTTCATATCCAGGATTTTCTATGTCTACTTTTTGTGAAACCACCCCTATCCAGTTTTTGTTTTTTTCTGCATCTTTTACCAAACGTAGAGATTTTTCTCTGCCCACAGTAATCGGTAGAGTAACATTGGGCATAAGTACCGTGTTTCGCAAAGGAAGTATAGGAATTTCGTCAGGTATTGCTGACATTTTTTCGGGTTCATCTTCATGAAAAAGAGTTTCCGGAAAGAGAGAGTCTAACACATCTTGTTCATTTACAAGCTCTAAAAAGGGGAATATATCCATAATGATAGTCTTACAATAACTTTGTGTAAAGTAAAGTTCAAAAACAGTGCAAAAGTAAAAAATTGTAATTATTCAGGGAAAGATGGAGAATTGATAATGAAGAATTCCTAAATCAAAAATCCTGATCCCTAAATTTGAAAATAATCTCTTACTTTTGCTCAAATGAAAAAACCAAAACTCACCACACAGATATTTGTTGGTATGATACTGGGTATTTTGGTCGGATACATATACCGCGAATTTTATCCTCAGAAAGAACAGTATCAGCAGTTTGCAGACAACATTAAAATACTCAGTGATATATTTTTACGCCTGATAAAAATGATTATTGCACCACTTGTATTTTCTACCTTGGTAGTTGGTATTGCTAAACTCGGAGATTTCAAATCCGTAGGACGTATTGGATTAAAAACCATCATTTATTTTCAGATTGCTACTATTTTAGCTTTAACCTTAGGTTTGGTGCTGGTGAATATTGCCCAGCCCGGATATATGATGCACATAGACCTTCCGCCGCAGGGTGCTGAAACGGGCATTACCGCTAAAAAAACAACTCTTGCTTCTTTTATTACCCATGTTTTTCCTAAAAGTGTCATAGAAGCTATGGCAAATAATGATATTCTGCCCATAGTGGTTTTTTCTGTTTTTTTTGGTATAGCCACAGCCGCTATAGGAGAGCAGGGACAGATTGTAGTAAAATTTATGGACGCAGTAGCGCATATTATGTTCAAAGTTACTAATTATGTAATGGGATTTGCTCCTCTTGGAGTGTTCGGGGCTATCAGTGCAGTAGTATGTACGCAAGGGCTTGGAGTTCTCAAAGGATATTTGTACCTTATTCTCTGTTTTTTTGCAGGACTGGTCATTTTTGTTTTTATTATTTTGCAGGCTATATGCTGGATACTTAAAATTCCGTTCTGGAAACTGATAAATCATGTAAAAGAACCGCTTTTGCTCGCTTTTAGTACAGCAAGTTCAGAAGCCGCATTCCCTAAAACCGTGGAAGGATTGGAAAAATTTGGTTGTAGTAATCGTATAGTAACTTTTGTGTTGCCCTTGGGTTATTCTTTCAATTTAGATGGTTCTATTATGTACATGACTTTCGCAAGCGTATTTATTGCTCAGGCATATAATATACAACTTACCATTGCCCAGCAAATTACTATGATGCTTACTTTATTAGTTACGAGCAAAGGTATGGCAGGTGTTCCCCGTGCTTCTTTGGTAGTTATAGCAGGCACATGTGCTATGTTTGGTATTCCTGTGGAGGGTTTGCTTATTTTACTTGGTATAGACCAACTACTGGACATGGGCAGAAGTGCTACCAATGTAATAGGCAATGCTGTGGCAACTGCCGTAGTTTCCAAATGGGAAAAAGAATAAAAATAATTTACACATCAGGAATATGAGGATAATCAAATCTTTAAACTGCTTAAATAGTTGTAAGAATTTGTTGTCAACATTACTTTTCAGGTGTAAGTAAGGTCGGAATGCTTTTTACAAAACATTTTTAATATCTTTGTGATATGATTTACATTGCCAATCCCATTTATGACCCTGTTTTTAAGTACATGATGGAAGACGAAGAAGTAGCTAAACGCTTTATCGGAATTATTATTGGCAAGAAAATAAAAACCATAAAACTCAAACCGCAGGAAAAAGTCTATCAAAAAGAGGATATAACAAGCATATTTATTCAGAGATTAGATTTTATTGCAGAGATAATAGACGAGAACAAGAAAAAAACAAAAGTCTTGATAGAAGTGCAAAAATCTAATAAAAGCTATCATGCAGATATACTACGTTTTAGGGGTTATCTCGCCCAACAGTACCAAAATGATGATTTACCCATTATTACCATATACATACTTGGTTTTGAACTCAAAGACTTACCTTCACCTGCGGTACATATAAACCCTGAATGTAAAGATTTGTATTACGAAAAACCTATCCCTACAACTCCCGAATTTGTAGAAAAACTCACGCACCAAAGTTATGTGATACAAGTTCCAAGGTTAAAACCTTTGCTTAAAAACAAACTTACAGAATTATTAGATATATTCAATCAAGAATACAGGTTAAGTGGCAGTGAAGGAAATAAAGTACTGAATGTTCCATACATACCCAAAGACAAAGATATAAGTATTATTATCAAGCGTTTAGAAAAAGCAAATGCAGACCAAGACTTACGAGAAAAAATTAAAGATGCCGAATTTACAGATATAGCTTATGAGGAGATGTTTGGTAAGTTAGACAAAAAAATAGCCCGATTAGAAAAAA
>CALIZB010000014.1 GCA_938028625.1 uncultured Bacteroidia bacterium
TTTTACTTTTGTCATGGTATATGGAGCTTCGTTTTAATAAACGTTGAAGTTCGTATAAAAATATTTCTTTATCCTTGATGCTCTGGTTGTTATCACAAAGTAAAGTAAATTCTTGTTCTATGTTTTTTATCCAGGTATCGGAGAAGTCCTTTTCTAATGCTTGTATAATTTCTTTGATGCGTACAAGATTTTCTGCATTATTTTCCCAATGTATAGTAGTTTCGTGTTGTTCGCCTGAATGTTTAAGTACAGCTATACCGAGAGCATTTCTGCCTGCTTCTTTGGCTTTATCTTCCATTTTTTTAGCTGTTTTAAGCACTACACCGAGAGGGGTCTTATAATGTGCAATGCACACACCTGCGGAGAAAGTAAAATCAATAGGCATATTATTTTCTTTTAAGGGGTATTTTTGTTGTAGTGCTTGGTTGACATCTTTTTCAAATTTTTCTCTTAATTCATTGAGTACATCAAAAAGATATTCAAGGTTAATAAATCCCACAAAATCATCACCACCCGCATAAATAGTACGTCCAAAACTGTGATTATTTACATATTCTGTTGCCCATTTAGCATAATTGCTGAGAAGTTCAGAAATTAAAGATTGATACTTCTGTAAGTCTGTTTTGTCGGTAAGGTATGCACCTGAAAGAATTTTACCCATTCTATCCCCATCAAAAACGAGAATAGCATAGTATTTATACAGTTTAATTTCGTTTTCTTTTAATGCTTTGTGTAATTGAGAATGTTTGCTTTTCGCTTCATTGAGTTTATTTTTAGGTATTTCTTTTTCAGTGAGATTTTCTTCATAGAGTAGTCTTTCGTCCCATTCTTCATTAAAATAATCTTTGTATGTATTATATTCTGGTACTTCAGCTAATTTTTTTTGTGCATTCAACGTAGCGATGCTTGCGACAGAGGGAAAAGGCTGTTCATTGATATAAAGAAAACGTTTTATTAAACTGATAGCGCTTAGGGCTTCACCTTTGGCAAATATTACATCACTGATATTTTTTACTTCAACAGCATTTCGGTTCAAGTGGTTAGGTTCTTGTCCGTTTTCGCGTTTTTTGTAAAAAAGTGCATTTTTTTCGCCATCAACGGAGCACTTTCTACCGCGTTCAGCAAGTTGTTTGAAAGAACGCACATTTTTAATTGCGCCCATATTTTTTTCTATGTTTTCGTAAGCGCTAGTAAAATCTTGACCCTGAACAGGTTCAAACAGCCAAAAAATTTCTAATTGGTTATGAATTTGTTCATCAAAACCTTGTGGTTTTTGGGTTATTCTGGCTTCATTTAAGGCTTTCTCAGCCATTTGACTGAATGCTTGCCTTACCGTTTGTTCTATTTCCTGTCCTATTTTTTTCAATTCATTAGAGAACTCAATTTTACCCAGAAAACGGTTCGGTTTTGCTTTATTGTCAGGATTAGGAAATATCACTCTTCCTGAATACCCTTCAACAAATTTTTTAATAGCTTCATTTATCAATTCAGATAAAATACGGCTTCCTGCATACAAATCTGCGGTTTTTCTGGCTTGTGCAATAAAACTCTGCACAGGTCCGATAGTAAATAGAAAAAGATAAGTATTTTGGTTCATGCTTGCTCAAAGTTATACAAATTTAAAGATATGAACAAAGTTTTTTATGATTTTTTTAGTTTGTTTTGAAATTCCTCATTCTGTTTTTGGTATTTGTTTATGTAATTCGGTTTCTTGATAAGCATAGGTAAATACAAACATTGCCACTTGTACTTGCCATTTTCATCTTTTTTTACAGAGAAGTAATAGCGTTTGGGATATCTCTCGGAGAGGCCGTTTATTTTTGGTGAAGCAATACATTCATTTGGTTTTATATCTTTTTTGGCATTACGGTATTTTATAGCGATTTCTTCTAATGCTTCAATAGGATTTTCAGCATCGCCTTGCTTAATAACTTGTAGTTCTGTAAAAGCTGTGTAAGGCACTATACCTTCCACAGAGTTCTTTGGCTTGGGAATACAATACTGTTTTTTTTGTAGGTATTCTTGTATTTTATCTATGCTAAGCAAAGTAAAATCTTTTGAAGAAATTTGTATTGAACCGAAGCCATTTCTTGCTTTTGAACCTAATGTGCCAAACAGATTAAGCATAGAAAAAGCAATTTGTAGTTCCTTTTCTATGTTAATTGTCACCTCTTTCTTTTGAATTTCTGTTATTATGTCTCCTTCGGGGTATTCGCAAAGTAAATCCCATGAACCTTCTACGTAATATCTGTTCTTTTCTTTATCTTTAAAGTCATATAGTCCAAAACCTAAATAGCGAATAGCATTAACTTGTTCAGTTTTATTTTTTTGTAGGTTATGGATAGGCAAAGTTTTTTTGCTTTGGTTTTCTAGTTCTTTAAAGTTATTTGGTACAGATAGTTGTGAGTTTATAATTCTTATCAGTACTTTACTTTTTTGTGCTTTTGGAGAGTCTGTGCCACCAAATATAGCACTTTCATATTCTTTAAGTTTAGAGTAATCCCATTTGTTATTTTTCTTTTCTACGAGGTGTGCGTTCATAGCACGCCACCAGAATCTTAATGCGCCTTTAATAGGTGCAGTACGTGCAGTACGGGGTTCGGGCATATTAGTCTCTGCATCTCCCAAAAACATGGGTGTAACCGTTTCAAAGTGAAAAATTACTTTTTTGGTTTTCATAATTTACTAATTATTGTATGCAAGTTATGAAAATTTTTTAATATAATACAAACATATTTACGTACTCTGCTAAATATCTGAAACAAGCATTGTGGTTGATTTTGTATAAATAGAGTTTGTTTTATAGTAAAAAATCATATTTTTGTACTATGATAAAGTTGAGAAGAAAAAAAAATAAAATACAAAACACGCAAGTTAATTATCAGATGAATATGGCAAATGCACAGAACAATCAAGAATCAGAAAATTCTGAGAACAAAAGTACTGTGGATACACCTGAAAATAAAACCCGTAGACAAATAGAATTAGAGCAGTTAGAGAAGCTAAATGCTTTAACTACTTCTATTATAGCGGTATTTTTAGCAGTTGCGAGTATTCTCAATAATGCTGCAAATGATGATGTGTTCATTAATCTTGTAAAAACAAATGATAGTTGGAGTTTTTATCAAGCTAAAAGTATTAAGCAAAGTTTAGCAGAAAGTCAGAGAGATGCTTTGGAATTAGATATAATGCAGCGAAAAGATAATAAAAATCCTGCAGATAAAGATATTATTGAAAAACAAATCAAGAAAATAGAGTATTATAAGGGAAAAATTGCAGAATATAAAAAAGAAAAACAAGAGATAGAAAAAGAAGCCCGTAATTATGAAAAAGAATACAAAAATGCTGATGCTAAATCAGATAAATATGATATTGCAGAAGGTTTGTATCAGCTAGCATTAGTATTATCGCCTATTTCATTAGTGGCAAGAAACTACCGTCTGTGGATAATGAGTTGCATTGTAGGAATTACTGCTATCGGTTTTAGTATATTTGCCTTTTTTATGCCGTAGAGGTGCTTAATGCTAATGCTTTCTCTTCTTTTTCTTTTCTTTTCTGAACCCTGCCTGCGACCATAATACTTATCTCATATAAAAATAACATAGGTATAGCTACAATTAACTGTGTAATCATATCCGTGGTGGGGGTAATAAGGGCAGACAAAATAAATATCACCAAAATAGCATGTCTTCGGTAATGCCGCATAAATGGTGGGGTCATGATACCTACTTTGGCAAGAAAATAAATAATAAGTGGCATTTCAAAAATAAGCCCGAAGGCAAAGGTTAATAAAGACACTACCGAGATATAATCTCCCAAATGAAACATGTTTTTTACAGTATGAACGTCATCTACACTGTATTGTACTAAAAAACTTAAAGATATAGGCGTTATTACAAAATAACCAAATAATAAACCTATCACAAATAAAAACGTAGCATATCCTACTACGCCTCGCGTGGCTTTTCTTTCATGCGGATATAAACCAGGCTTAACAAATTGCCATAATTGCCAAAAAATAAACGGAAAACCTAATATAAATCCTGCATACACAGAAACTAATAGATGTGAGGTAAACTGTCCCGTCAAAGTAGTGCTTATCAATGGAAAATCAGGGGCTTTGTACGCAATACCTATTTTTTGCAATATCTGATAAGTCAAAAAATCTTGTCTTTTAGGCCCAAAAATGATGTAACCAAAAATATAATTTTTCATAGCAAATGCGGCTACGGTCAGAATAATCCACCCTAAAAGTCCGCGTATGAGTGCCCAACGTAATTCTTCTAAATGCTCTAAAAATGACATTTCATCTGTATTTTTCACTTTCTTTTTCTTAAACCACCGCATAACTTTGCAAAAATATGAAATATGACCTATATGTATGCTTTTTTTGTGTTTCCTTAACCTTGTTTTTTGCCTGCCAATCTGAAAAAACAATTCCCGAGAAAGTTACCGAAGGCGAGATACTATTCCGAACTATTGAAAAAACACATTCTAAATTAGATACCCATTTTACTTTGTTAGTAATTAAAAAAAACAAGGTAAAAACACTTTATTTGCACCGAAGACCGCATTTTGCGACTATTCGTACTATTTCTAATCCTACTTTACAAAAAATTCATCTTCAAAATTCAAAAAAATGTGTTTTAATCTATAAAGATACTCTGCCTAAAAAAGAATTGCTACTCAACACACTAAAAATGCTTTCAGATACTGTATTTTGGGAACTTCCTGCACAACGTTATGTCTACCTACACGGCGATACTACTTTTGTTTTTACTATTGCAAATAAACTTAACTCCGAACCTGCATACTTACAAGATTTACCTGTTTTAAGGGATTACAAAATAGATAAATTCCCCGTACGTATAGAGTGTAAAACTGCTGAAAAAATAATCCACACAGAAGTTATTCGTATGGAAGAGAAGGATATAGCAGATATTGAGTTCGAGTATAAATGATAAAAAGCAGAGTAAAAACGCAAAGAGCATAGAAAACAACGTAAAAATTGTATATTTGATGCACTATTTTCAGTTTTATGGCTTAAAAACTATACAAAGTTGAGATGATGATAGCAGATAAAAAAACCATAGAAGCACAAAAAATATATTTTGACAAAAATTTTTATCAAATAATTAATAAGCTATGAAGGATACATTGATATGTGGCGATGCTTTGGAAGTACTAAAAACTTTACCCGATAACTGTATAGATATGGGTATAACTTCTCCACCCTATAACAAACAAGAGAATAAAAAGAGTAGTGTATTTACTTTTCTAACACTTCAAATTCTACTCGTCTATTTTTTGCTCTACCTTCGGGGGTTTCGTTAGAGGCTATGGGCTTGCTACTACCATAACCTTTGCTCTCTAATTGAGAAGCATTTACTCCATTTTTCACTAAAAAGTCTACTACGGATTTTGCGCGTTTGGCTGAAAGGTCTAACAGATAGTCTTTACCTGTACCTTGTACACCTGCATCTGTATGCCCATTGATGCGTACTTTTAAGCTCGGTTTATTTTTAAGATAGTTCGCAAAATTCATTAAATTCTGATAAGACTCCACAGCAATTTTATCGCTGTTTGGTTCAAAATAGATATTTTCCAAAGTAACGGTTGTACCTACTTCTATTTTTTTGAGTGCAATTACTTTACTTGCATTTCCTTTCATAATCACAATTTCTTCCTGTGCAGGTAAATAGTTATTGTTATCTACAATTACTTGATACACGCCTTCGGATACATTTTTATTTATCCCTGTTGATGTAGTATCTATAACAGACTGATTTTTTTCTTTATTTTTTACGCTTATTCGTGCTGTAATTTCTTTTTGAGTAGTTTCATCTATTATTTTGAGGGTTAGCTTGTAGGTTATTTCTTTTGGTTTTTCTATGATAACTTCTTTTGGTTTTTCTATTTCTTTGGGTTTCTCTACAATAATTTCCTTTGGTTTTTCTGTTTCTTTGGGTTTATCGTTGCTAACCATTACGTTATTTGTAGGACAAGGCATTTTTTTAGCGTTCTCTGCAATCTGCTGTGAATTAACGGCATAATTGTAAATGCGTAAAAAAGCAACCGTTCCACTACTACATTCGTTAGGTACTTGTAAATCATCACGAAAGAAATGTAAAACGTCTTCGTTACTTGGAATGCCAAGTTCATTAATATCTTTAAACATAGCACGTAATACACCATCTACATATAAAGAGTAGTTTTCATTAGCTTCTCGTACTAATACTACGTGGGCATACCTGTTTTCACGAAAAGGAAAGTTCTTACTGATAGCAATTTTGTAGAACTCAATTTGATTATCAAACGCATAAGGACCTGTATCAGAAGTGCGGTTTTTATAGTCTACTATGCGTTTCCAACTTTTGAGATTGTCAAATTTGAAATAGAGTTCTATGGTATGTTCAGCACCAATAAATCCTTTATTTTCAAAGGTAAAACCGCAATTTTCTCCAAAATGATATACCCCTTTCTTTCCACAAGGAGCTATATCTTGTACTTCAAATCTACCTTTACCAATAGGTTTTAATACTGTTCCTTTACCGTTTTCAGGGTCAAAATTACCTTCAAAACGATATTCGTAATAATCTTGATTAGAAGTAGTTTTTGTTTCTGTTTTTTTCTGCCCAAATTCTGCAAGATAAGTTTTTGCGCGTTCTGCAATAGCATCTGAACTTAAACAAACATCAAAAAAGTTTAATGCGCCCAATTTTCCTGCATGGCTTTCTGTACCATCATCATCAAAAAAAATCAAAGGGCGAGTAATACGGGTAAGATTGTTATTATCCTTGAATTGATAGGCTAAAATCCCATTGATATATGCAGAGAATGCATTATTAGAGGTTCTGGTCAAAGTTAAATGAAACCAATCATTCGGGCGGAGGATGCGCACATTAGAATTTGCTACTTGATAATACACGACAGTACTGTGCCTTGCATATACCCCTACATCAGTAGATAAACCTTTGAAATCTAATATCCTTGCATAAGACTCTACTTCTGAAAGTTGTAAGACCATTTCTATTGTATAAACATCAGAAAGTATATCGCTTGGGTCTACACTAAATCCTTGATTGCTGTTGAATACATAAATTTTTTTTGCTCCTTTGCTCGTGTTTATTGAAGCAAATTTTCCTTTGATATTTTGAAAAGTGTATTTTTTACCATTATAATTTGGATTAAAGTCGTTTTCAAAGGTAAGAATGGGATTTTGCCCATATAAGTACACAAAAAAATAAACACACAGACTACTAACTGTTGCTCTAATCATAAATAATATGCAAAAGTACAAATTTTCAGGTTAATAAGGTTTTTTCAAAATAAAAAAGGCGCGCAAAAGAGCGCACCTTTTGAGTATTACAGATATTGTTTTTGTTTATGCGATAGTGATTTTTTTGTTCAAATACACATCTTGAATAGCATTAAGCAATTTTACCCCTTCTTTCATATCTTTTTGGAAGGCTTTTCTGCCTGAAATTAGACCTGCGCCGCCTGCACGTTTGTTTACAACTGCTGTAAATACTGCTTCTGCGAGGTCAGTTGCGCCTTTGGATTCTCCACCTGAGTTAATCAGTCCTGCTCTGCCCATGTAACAGTTAGCTACTTGATAACGGCATAAATCAATAGGGTGTTCAGAAGAGAGTTGAGAGTACATTTTTTCATGTGTTTTACCAAATTTGAGAGCAGTAAAACCGCCGTTGTTGGTAGGAAGTTTTTGTTTAATAATATCCGCTTGGATAGTTACGCCGAGGTGATTAGCTTGTCCTGTCAGGTCTGCGGCGGTATGATAATCTTTTTCTGTTGTTTTGAAAGAGCTATTACGGGTATAACACCACAAAATAGTAGCCATGCCGAGTTCATGGGCTAAGGCAAAGGCTTCGGCAACTTCTACGATCTGACGGGAGGACTCCGCAGAACCAAAGTAAATGGTTGCACCTACGGCTACCGCACCTAAATTCCATGCTTCTTTTACTGTACCAAACATAATTTGGTCGTACTTGTTTGGATAGGTCAAAAATTCATTATGATTGATTTTTACAATAAAAGGGATTTTATGTGCATACTTGCGGGATACCGCACCGAGTACGCCATACGTAGTAGCGACAGCAGAGCACCCTCCTTCAATAGCAAGTTTTACAATATTTTCAGGGTCAAAGTAAATAGGATTAGGTGCAAAAGATGCTCCGCCTGAATGTTCTATACCTTGGTCTACGGGAAGAATGGATAGATAACCTGTATTGGCTAATCTGCCATTGCCAAAAAGTTGTCCTAAACTACGTAGTACCTGCGGATTACGGTCAGAAGAAACCCATACATTGTCAATAAAATTTTTATTGGGTTTATGCAATAAGTCTTTGCTTATCGTTTTGCATTCGTGGTTAAGCAAGTATTCTGCTTGGTTGCCTAACAATTCTACGATTTGCTCGTAAGTCATCATGCGTGCAAAATAACAGCAAAAATTAGATATAAAAAAATCTTGCAGGTTCAGAAAACAAAAAATGACACAAAAAACTGTTATAGACAATAAAAATGTAACAACTTATGTGGTTTTATATTCGGTTGCAAACTTTCAATAGAATACTAGATGTATTCTATCTTGCCTGTTGGTATTCTCCCCATACCTTGCGGAGGGTATCTGCAATTTCGCCTAGTGTTGCATACTGTTCTACGGCGTACAAGATATGCGGAATCAAGTTTTCTGTACCTGTTGCCGCATGATGTATATTTTGCAGGGCTTTTTCTACTTCTTGAGCATTGCGTTCTTGTTTAACTTGCTGAATTTTTTGTATTTGTACCTGACGGATACTATCATCAATGCGGAGTGCATCTGTATATTTTTCTTCTTTGGTAGTAAATTTGTTCACACCAACGATAATTTTTGAACCTTCCTCAATACCTCTCTGATAGAGATAAGCAGAACGGGCAATTTCGTCTTGGATATATCCTTGTTCTATGGCATTTACGCTACCGCCCATTTCATCAATTATACGGATGTATTCATTGGCTTTCTCTTCAATCTGTTGGGTTAAACTTTCTACAAAATAAGAACCTGCCAAAGGGTCTACGGTATCAGCTACGCCGCTTTCATAAGCAATAATCTGCTGAGTGCGCAAAGCAATTTGAGCGGCTTTTTCCGTAGGTAAAGAAATAGCTTCATCATAGCCGTTGGTATGCAGGCTTTGCGTTCCTCCAAGTACAGCTGAGAGTGCTTGTAATGTAACACGTATAATGTTATTTTCAGGTTGTTGTGCAGTAAGGGTAGAACCTCCTGTTTGTGTATGAAATCTTAACATCATAGCGCGGGGATTAGTTGCGCCAAAATCTTTCATGATTTTTGCCCACATTCTGCGTGCTGCGCGGAATTTAGCAATTTCTTCAAAAAAATTATTATGTGCATTAAAAAAGAAACTTAATTGTTGTCCGAATACATTTATATCCAGATTGCGTTCTATTGCGGCTTTGACATAACTTTTTCCATTAGATAAAGTAAAAGCTAATTCTTGTGCCGCAGTTGCACCGGCTTCGCGTATATGATAACCTGATATAGAAATGGTATTCCATTTAGGTAGTTCATTAGAACACCACTCAAAAATATCGGTAATTAAGCGCATAGAAGGTTTAGGAGGATAAATATACGTACCGCGTGCCGCATATTCTTTGAGAATGTCATTTTGGATTGTACCTGAAATTTTTTTTAAGTCTGCTCCTTGTTTTTTGGCAAGAGCTACATACATGCATAAAAGTGTAGATGCTGTAGCGTTAATAGTCATAGACGTAGTGATTTTTTCTAATTCTATACCTTTGAATAGGGTTTCCATATCCCTAAGCGTATCTATGGCAACGCCTACTTTGCCTACTTCACCGTCAGCAAAGTCGTGGTCTGAGTCATAACCGATTTGGGTAGGTAAGTCAAAAGCAACAGAAAGCCCCATTGTTCCTTGACTTAATAGATAATGATACCTTTTGTTGGATTCTTCTGCTGTGGAAAAACCTGCATACTGGCGCATTGTCCATAGTTTTCCTCTGTACATGGTTGGTAAAATGCCCCGTGTATAAGGAAATTCTCCTGGATATTCTTCAGGTATAGGTACAGGTGTGTATATACGTTGTATCTCTATGCCTGAATCTGTCATAAAGCGTTCTGCCCGTTCAGGATTTTTGCTCAGAAAAGGCTGTAAATATTTTTCTTCCCAGATTTGTTTTTTCTCACTCATGAAGGCAAAAATACATAAATTTATACTATTTTATTGATTTTACGCGTATTGGTTTTTGGTTTTTGAGCAACAAGTAAGTTTATTGAGTTCCTCCATTAGCAATATATAGCGACATTTACATCATTTTTAACATTTCCGAATTGTATTTTTCGGTTCTTTTTTGTAACTTTGTTATTCAATAAAACGTTATTCTTACATATATGGAAAATCCCGTTGTTGAAACAGTTGTAGAGTCTCCTATAAAAATCACAGAGAATGCTATAAAGGAGATAAAAAATATCATAGTTCAAAAAAATGTACCCGAAGGATATGGCTTACGTGTAGGCGTACAAGGCGGAGGTTGTTCAGGTTTGTCTTATCAGCTTGGTTTTGATAAACCCCGAGAGCATGATAATCAATATATTGTAAATGAACTTTTAGTTATTATAGATAAGCGTCATTTAATGTATATTGCAGGTATGGAAATTGATTTTCAGGACGGCTTAAACGCAAGAGGTTTTACTTTCAACAATCCAAATGCAAAAAGTACTTGCGGCTGTGGTAGTTCTTTTTCTACAAAATAAAAACAAAAAACTGCATTACAAGATAAAAGTCCCCATTTTATTGGGGACTTTTTCTATTCTATACTTGAAATTATTTGGTTTTACTTCTCTTTTGGCATTTTGACTTCGGTTGGTGAGCAGTTCAACAAGCTCAATTACCCAAAGAGAAGGCATCTACGGCGAACCAATTTTGTTTTATTAAATTAAGAAATCTTTTTATTCTATCATCAATTTTTGTTGATGGAACCTATTTTTACCTTGCAAACGCAGGATATACATACCCTTCGGGATATTGCTAACATCTATTATATTACTTCCTGCGGGGTAGTATGCTTGATATATTTCTTTTCCTGTTAGGTCATATAATTGATACCATGCGGGTTCTGCACAACTTACATTTACTTCTGTACGAGCAGGATTAGGATAAATCTTGGCAGGAAGTTCGCTTATACTTTGGTCTTGAACAGCTAATACAATATCGTCAAATACATCAAACCTGCTAGATAAGCGAATTTCAAACTGATATACGGTGTCTGCCGTTATACCTCCGCCAGGTGTTAATACACTTGAAAAAATATAAGTATTATATCCAGGTTGACCTAATACAAGAGCGTAGTAGTCAGGCTTATATAAATCAAATGAACCATAAGGGATTCCCATTCTATGTACAGGGAATATAGAAGGTTCAGAAGGAGCACTGTTATAGACAATAGCACTCCAAGTATGGCAACTTGCCCCTGAAAATTTTGTGTAATCCCATGTGAGTGTTACAGGAAAGTTTTTGCCCTTGCAACGAAAAAAGACATGAAAACCTTGCATAGAAATTAAAGAACTATCAGAGTCTTGGTAGCAATATACAGGGTGAGAAGTACGCTTACCTATACAGATTTTGGAGAAAGATGACGCATAAAAAAAACCATGCGCTCTTGCTTCAAAAACACTATCCCAAGGTACGCTCCAGGTATTTTGTTCGCCAAATATGGTATCTATACCACTGTTGGTAGCCAAGGAGTCATAGCCTAAAGTGATAGTATCTTTATGGTGGGCTTGGTCCTCAAAGGCTATTTTTATACTGAATTGTGGGGTTAAGATTTGGCTAAATGCCATACTGCTAAATAAGCAGAACAGAATGAACGCACTTAATTTTATGTGATTTTTCATAATTATAGCTCCTTTCTTTATTAACGTTGTAAGATTATTTTTAAGTAAGAATTTTGTTTATTATCTGAAATAATAAAGTATAAACCGTTAGGCATGTCTAAACGAGGCTCCCAAGTTGCAAAATAGACGTCCTGAGCGACAAAAGTATCTACTACTTTACCTGTAATGTCTATTACTTGTATGTGTTGGGTAGGATAAACAAAAGTAAGATTGGCTTTATCTATAACGGGATTAGGATATACTTGTGCAGTAGTGTTCTCTTTTTGTACAGTTGGGGCTAATCTTTCACAAGGATTAGGATTATTGTATACTATCCATTGAGATTGTTCATGCCAGGATACACAACTGGTATTGACAGCCATTTTTATTTTATAGATTTTACCATGTTCAAAATTATACAAACTGCTCAAATTTCTTAAAAAAGAATATACATCTACGGTACGCCAACCTGAATAATAAGGACCTGTTACAGTATTACTGCCTATGGCATTGGTTTCAAATATTTCTATAAACTGGTTTGCAAAACTATACCATGTACCATACCAACCTCCCCCCATAAACACTTCTCCACAACCATTTGTATTGAGGTGGAAAAAACTATATGGAGGACTACCTACAGGAGGACAACTTTCACACTTATGTCTATATTTGGTTACATAATTAGTATTGGTATATTTTTTTGCGGAGGCATTTCCACTTGTCCATAATAGTCCTCCGCTAAGAGTAGTATGCACTCTATATAGTTGGTCGGGGGTAAGTATACTCTGACATATAGTACAAAGTCCGTCATTAACAATAGTATTGTACTCTGATTTATTATTACAGTCAGGTGTATCTTGGCAGAAGTCTCTGTATTCCAAAATATTATTTGTATGGTGCAGTCCTAATAAGTGCATTATTTCATGGTTAAATACTTTGTGTACAGCTACATAATCAGACCATATAGTATTCTGCCAATGTAGGCCTGTGCTTACGTTATACCCTTGCCAATGATTTTTAAGAAAACAAGCCATGTTATTATCAGAACCTGGTACGCCAAATACGTATCCTGACGGTCCAGAAGTATTAGAAAAGAGATAAATTTGTATACAACTATCTTTTTTTACAGCATAAATATCTTTATATAAAGATGTAGCATAGGTATAGTATTCATTATAGCTGGTACTATTTCTGTGAAAGTACACATCTTGTAAGGTGTAAAGCACACGTTTGGGAAATACAGCAGGGTAAGGGGCAGAAAGGGGAGAGCAAGTATGGAATGGGGTTTGTTTTAGTGTATCATTAGGTATCATAATGGTATTAGCAGCGTGTATAAGCTCTGCGGCATAACGGTATCCGTTCCATTGGTAATGATAATCGCTGGGTGCTCCCGAAGGAACAGGGTCATTTACTCTACCATCATTAAATTCATTGAAATTTCCTGTACCATCACTTTTAAGCATAAAATGGACTATTACACGCAAGTTTACTGTACTTTCACCACACGCATAGGTAAAGTTTGTTTTCAGATGGTTAGTGGTATCTAACACGGTTTCTGCGTGTGGGTCTGGAATAATTGTTTCAGGCCTTAGTCCGCAGGTGGATGACATTTTTTCCTGTATTTCCTGTGCGTACATACCTTTACAACTAATAAAGATTATTACTAGAATTTTCGCCATTCGGCTGCGCCATTCGGCGCAGAGAATGTAATTTTAAGATGGGATGATTTCATAGGTATTATGATAATATAGTAGATTTGAACATATACAAAATAAGTAAAACTTATTTATTTTGTCAAGTTAAATTTTAACAATTTTTCATTCTTAAAAAAAGAATAGGCTATTGAGGTTAAAAATAGCCTATTCCGAGAGTAAGTAATACAAATAATCTGTGAAAGTATTAAAATCTGTATCCTATGCTTATGCTGCTTGTAAAGCCTTGTCGTGTTTTGATGAATATTTGGTCATCTTTTTCTATCAATTTGTTATCTCTATTTCCATCTTGAATAAAGCGATAGTAATTATTGAGCATATCTCTGAAATTTAAACGCACTTCATAGTGTTTTTTGAATACTTTGGCAATTTGTAAATCTAATTGGTGGCGGGGTAATTCGTAAATATCGGGGTTATTTTCACTACCTACAAGATAAATACGAGGACCAAATACATTATACAACAAAGATACAGAAAATTCTTTATTAACATTGTTATACATCACACCACCATTAAGCAAATATGGGGATTGACCTTGCAAAGGACGGTTGTAAGTATAAACATTGTATTTACTTTTTGTGCTATCTAAAAATATCTCAGATTTAATGAGTGCGGCGTTAAATAAAACATAAAAATGCTGTAATTTGCTACTTACACTACGTAAAGATTTGCGTATTTCTGCTTCTACACCATAATTGTAAGCGGCATCAGCATTTCTAAACGTGAAGGTAGGATTAGTGGCAAAAATTGCATATAACTCAACAGGATTGATGAATTTTTTATAGAATACACTTACAGAGAGCAACTCACCTGCTGTGGGGAATAGCTCAAAACGAGCGTCTATATTGGTAATTTTACATCTTTTTAAGTCAGGGTTACCAAGTACTAAACCGTTCAAAATAAAGTCATTGAAAGCAAAAGGTGCTAATTCTCTAAACTCAGGACGGCTAACAGTTTGATAATACGCGGCACGCAAGTTAATTTTCTCTGTAAGCATATAAGTTAGGTTAGCGGAAGGTAAAAAATCATTTACGATAGTATTTACAGTAACGGTAGAGTCATAGCTGCTTTGAAGTGGTTTATAGCTTTGTAGAAGTTGCTGGAAACGTTCTAATCTAACACCTGTATTCAATTTTATTTTTTGGTAACTCCAGTCCGTCATAACATAAGCACCTGTATTCAAACCGCCAATCACGAGGTAGTTATCAGATGGGCGGGTGAGTTCGCTTAAAATGAATTTATCTTTTTCAAATACATTTCCACTGAGATTTTGCGGAGCAAATATTTGGTCTTCGGGTAGTGTTAAAGGAGAGTAAAAACCGTTAGATGGGTCATGAAAAGTAGTCATTAAAGCACTTTGTTTCATAGCAATATTACGTGCTGTAAAATCTCTAAATTTATTATTAAAGAACGTACCTGTTTTTATCTTAACCTCTACGGTATGTGATTTCGGGCTACTTGTATCTGATAATCTGAATTTGTAGGGTAAGGTAACATCAAGTCCGCCGTTATACATTCTATCTATAAGACTGGAATAAAATCGTGAACCAGAAGCAGAGTATCCTAAATCTGAATTACGTGTGGGTACTTGTGCATACCAAGTAGTATCTGAAAAAGAACGATAGTAAAGTAAACGTCTAAAATCAGGTTCTTGTCTGTCTGATGTAGAAGTAGCTAAACGCCATTGTACTTTGTAACCTTGATATTTTTTAGCGAAGAAATGCTCACCTCCTACTTGACCTGCTCTTAAATTACGCGATAAGTAGCGTTGTGCTGTCATACGAATTTCTTCATTGGTTCTATAATCTTCGCCTGTTCGTAGGTTTACACTTTCATTAGCATTTTGGTTATACATGGTTCGTACTACAATTTTGTGATTAGAATTAAGTTTAATACCTGCATTGAGTAATCCGCCCCAGGCTACTGTGGTTTGATATTCTTTTTCTGAGAACTTGAACTGACGAGTGGTATCTTCATAAAGTTGTCTTGTATGAGAAAGAAAATTTTCGTTTATTCTGTAATTTAGTCCAAAGCTGATGCCTACTTCTTTTTTAGCTATATTAAACCTTTCCTGAACAGTACAAGCAAAATTGTGGTTAGGTGCTCCTGTGCGTTCCTGTGGTTTCCAAGTATTTTTGAACTTTTTGCCATAGTCAGCGAGATTAGACTTATTTTCAGGAGTAGTGTTGTTGTAAAACCAATCTTGAACTATGGTAGTAGAGGTTTTATCAGGGAGTACGCGTTCTGTTTTATCATATCCTAACCAATCCGTACTACTTCCTTTTTGGTGATAAAAAGGCTTAAAAGTAGCCATATCGTTGTAGCCTATACCATAACTAACGTTAGCAGAGAATTTTTCAGGGAAGTCTTTGGTATTTACTTGGATAAATGCTCCTGCAAATTCTGCGTTAATATCTGCGGTAGCGGTTTTAACAATGTTCATAGAAGAGATAAGCCCTGACGGGAATATGTCCATACTAAATGCTTTTCTATCAGGTTCTGTACTTGGGAGACTAACACCGTTGAGCGCTAGATTATTATATCTGTCAGATAATCCCCTTACAACAACAAAACGATTATCTACAATAGAAATGCCAGGTAAACGTTTAAGCACGTCAGCGCCATCGCGGTCGGGAGTTCTGCGTATTATATCTTGTGAGATGTTATCCGAAATGTTAGACATGTTTTTTTGTTGAAGCAAAATAGCAGTGTTAGTTTCTTTGTCCACTTCAGCTTCTATTACTACTACTTGTGTAGTAATAGCGTCAGAGGCTTCCATAACGGTATTAAGAGTAATGGTTTTTCCTTCTTCTACTTTTACGTTGGTAATTTTACGGGTTTTGTAGGAAATATAAGTAAAAACCACGTTATATGCACCTGCGGGTACTTTAAGTTCATAATTTCCTTCAATATCCGTAGTAGTACCATAGTTGGTAGGAGCATTACCTTCGGATTTTTCCAGACTTATAACTACTCCGATAAGCAGTTCGCCTGTGTTGTTGTCTGAAACTGTTCCTCTGATAGTACCGTCAGCCCATGTATTAAAGGATAAAATAATTGAGAAAATCAGAATAAGTGTTTTACGTAACATGGGTACAAAAATTTAGGATTTTTATTAGTGCACTGTTTTTGGAGTGTTAATATATTGTTAAATAAAAAAACACCCCGTTTTGTGAGGTGTTTTTGAAGGTGTTTTACCAAATATCTATTTTATTATCATCTTTTTTCTTATTTCCGCCTTTTTTGTTCTCATCAGCAATTTCGGGGTCTGCCCAGTCTATCACGGGTCGGTTCTTCGTACCTGAGTTGTTATTGGTGGAGTTGTTGTTTGTGTTTTTTACATCATCCTTTTTTTTTTATCTTCTGTATTAAAGATGTCTGTGTTATTATTAAAGTCTACGACAGTTTCTTTTTTCTTACCAGTATTTGTATTATTCGCTGATTTTTTACCTTTTGGTGCGGCAGGACCATGTTTAGGTTTGAAACTCTCGTCACGGATACCATCATTATAGGCTACTATCCACGCATCTTTGATACCCATTTTCATAATATCCTGACGGAAGAGCTCGGCATTATCTTCTTCTCGGAACATACCAATCGTATAACGGTTCATTTCATCTTTGGACTCAGACATAAAATATTGAGCGAATAATGGGTCTGCTGAGGGCTTGAATTTTACAAAAGCACCTATTTGAACACGATATACTCTTCCTGGGGGTATAGTGCGTTTAAGTTCAGCAATTTCATTAGCTTTATCTTGAATAACTTTATCTTTTTGAGCGATTTCATCACGCAGTCTTTGAATTTCTGCACTTAGTTGAGATAAACTATCTACCTGTTTTTTGAGTTTGTTATTTTCTTCCTGCAACAGCATGTTGGTAGTGCGGGCATTACCCAACTGATTAGTAAGGTTATCTATTTGTGCTTTGGCAGCTTTAGGATTCTTTTTAATAGCTTTCAGTGCCTTTTTTTCTTCTTTACTAGGTTTATTTCCTTTTTTACCTTTGTCATTGGTTTTCGTTTCCTTTTTGCCTTTATCTTTCTTGTCTTTTTGTGCATATACTGGTTGTGTGGTAATTAGCCCTACCAGTATCAATGTTGTAATAAAAAGCCCGAGATTTTTCATAATTTGATAGCTGTATTTTTATTTATTACTGCAAATATAAATACAGTTTTCAGATTTGCAAACAATTATGTTATTTTTTATGAGATTTTTTTATTTATGTTAAAAAAGTGTGGTGTTTTCATTTACAGAATACACTAAAACAACGCTTTGGTTGTATCTGAAAAAGTATTTTGGCAATATGTTTATTTTTTAGCAACTTTGCAGACGAGAAAATGTTTTTACTCTCAGAAAAAATGAACACCGATACATTATTAGAAAAAGCATTACGTCTGGAATTTCTCTCCATTGAAGAGGGCATGTTTTTGTATGAAAATGCCCCCACCTCTGAACTGATGTTTGTAGCCAATCAGATTCGTTTCATAAAAAAGCCTGAACAGATTGTTACCTGGATTATTGATAGGAATGCAAACTATACAAATATATGTGTAGCCAATTGTAAGTTCTGTAATTTTTTTAGACCGCCCGGACATGCCGAAGGATATATTACTTCTTATGAAGAGTTTTATCAAAAAATAGATGAAATGTTTGCACTTGGCGGCGACCAACTGCTCTTACAAGGTGGACACAATCCTGATTTAGGCATAGAGTACTATGAAAACCTATTCCGTGCCTTAAAAAATTATAAACCTGAACTCAAACTCCACGCACTCGGTCCCCCAGAAATTGTGCATATTGCAGAGACCAGTAAACTGACGTACCGTGAAGTATTATCTCGGTTAATAGATGCAGGCTTAGATTCTTTACCTGGTGCGGGGGCAGAGATTCTCAATGACCGCGTAAGACGTCTCATTTCACAGGGCAAATGCAGCGGCAAAGAATGGTTAGATGTTATGCGTGAAGCCCATAAATTAGGCTTAACTACTTCTGCAACTATGATGTTCGGACATGTAGAAACTTTGTATGAGCGTTTTGAACACTTGGTATGGATACGTGAAGTACAGGTAGAAAAACCTGCTAATAGCAAAGGATTTATTGCGTTTATTCCGTGGCCTTACCAAGACGATGGTACTTTGCTTAACCGTGTAAAAGGTATCCGAAATGAAGTAATGGCTGATGAGTATTGTAAAATGGTAGCATTAAGTCGTATTATGCTTCCTAATATTGACAATATTCAGGCTTCATGGCTTACTGTGGGACCGCAGGTGGCGCAATTATGCCTGCATGGCGGCGCAAATGATTTGGGTTCTATTATGATTGAGGAAAATGTAGTTTCTGCTGCGGGGGCGCCGTACAGATTTTCTGCACAAGGATTGCAGGAATGTATTAAGCAGGCAGGTTTTATCCCAAAACTCCGCAACCAACAATATGAGTTCAGACCTTTGCCTGATGTTTTATCGCACTTAAACTAATATAATTACATGTTTATCTCTTCTTCCAAAACGTTATTGGCAGGTGCAAGCATGGGTTTATTTATGATAGCAGGCTTCTTGTTAGGGAGTTATGTACATAAATTATTCTATCAGATAGTTATGTTCTTAATAATTATCGTTGCACCTATAGGAATGATGCTCTATCAAAGAAAGTTGTCTGGTGGCTATCTTAATTATGGTAAAACATTTCAAGCAGGGTTTTTACCTTTATTTTTTGGAATATTTATTCTTGGCTTGTTTTACTTTGTTTATTTACAATACATCAATCCCGTAGCATTTGAATATGAAAAATTAAAAACTGCCGCAAATCTCAAAGCCGCAGGCATGCAAAGAGAAACCATAGAAAAAACTACCGCAGGTATGTCCCCTCTCAAAACAGCTTTTACCTATTTTCTTACCTTCTGGATTATCGGTACTTTGTTTTGCCTGTTGTATGCGGCATTTTGTTATCGGAGTGAAAAGAAATGAAATGACTACTGTATAACTAATACTTACACATCTTTGAATTTGGCAAGAGTATCTTTTTCTTTTTTAGTGAGGCTGTTCATGCCTTTTTCTAAAATTTTATCTAAAATACGGTCTATTTCTTCTTGAGTAGGGATTTCTTCACTGCTGTCCACCGAAGATACCTGTACTTTTTCTATACTTTCTGTAACAGATTTGCCTTTGGTATGATATTCTACTGAGTAAGCAGAATGTACAATTTTCATCTGTGTTTTTTTGGGGGCTCTGTATTGGGAAAGTCGGATAAAAAATCTTTGAAAGGGCAGGTATACGTCCATACCTTGCTTTAATAGCACAACATACAGCACGCCCCATATTCCTCCGCCTATGTGGGCTATATGTCCCCCCGCATTGTTACTGCCTATCATCAAAAAATCTATAACAAACACAATAATAGCAAACCACTTCATTTTTATTTCACCAAACAAAAAAAGCACAATCCGCTGATTGGGAATAAGCATAGCCAAAGTTGCCAGAATTGCCATTACCCCCGCACTTGCCCCTACGGCATAAGACTGTTTAAGTAAGGGTTCAAATACAGGAAATACATTATAAGCGGTAATAAAAGCAATTCCTCCGAATATTCCTCCGAAAATATAAGTATACCACACCTTTGACTCACCCTGATATTCTGCCAAAGATTTACCTAACCAATACAGCCACAGCATATTAAATAAGATATGAAATACGCCTGCATGCAAAAACATATACGTTATTATTGTCCAGGGGCGACGGAGCAATACGTGGATATCGGCAGGCAGTTCTGTGTACTTCATGTACTCACGATAGATGTCTGTTCTGTTGAATAGAAAGAGAAATACATATAGTATTCCCGTAGTTAAAAAAACTACCACATTGATAGTAATAATCTGATTTACTGCCTTTGAACCCATCTGCATAAACAAACGAATGTCTCTTCCGAATTTCATAACAGTTTAATTACAAAGATACTATTTTTTGAACAAAAATGAAAGAGCGTACAGTTCAAAGAGATATATTTTATTTCTTTTTATGCTGAAAATGATAAACTTATATTTATACGTTAGAAAGTTGTATAATCTGCTCTACAATGTCTCTGTTATTGCTTAGTCTCGGAATTTTGTGCTGTCCGCCGAGTTTATTCTGTTGTTTTAGCCATTTTTCAAAAGTACCCTGTGGCAGGGGTATTATTTCAGGGGGTTGTATGGTCATATCATTAAAGCGTTTGGCTTCATAGTCAGAGTTAAGGGCTTTTAGGGTTCTGTCTAATATCTCTGCAAATTCTGAGAGATTATCAGGTGCGTGTAGAAATTCTATCAGCCATTGGTGTCTTCCGCATTGATTTTGTGTAAAATAAGCAGGGGCAACAGTATAATCTTTGAGTATAGCGTTCGTTTTTTCACAGGCTGTTTTAATAGCGGTATCCGTATTATGAATCATGAGTTCTTCTCCAAAAGCATTGATATACAGTTTAGAACGCCCTATTATCTGAATTTTATACGGATTAAGTGAAGTAAAATGAATAACATCGCCTAAATTATATCGCCATAGACCTGCGTTAGTGGTGATAATGAGTGTGTAAGGTTTATGTTTTTCTACTTCCCAAAGCGCGTAAACATTTCCTGTTTTGTTGTCCATAAACTCATAAAAAATACCATGATTAGTTAAAAGTGCCATATCATCTGCATTTTTTTCGGTCTGAACGGCAAAAAAGCCTTCGGAGGCATTGTAAGTTTGCCAATAATACATGTTTTCAGAGGGAATAATCCGTTTAAACTCCGCCTGATACGGTTCAAAATTTACTGCACCATGAATAAAAACTTCCAAATTTTGCCATATATTGAGTAAATTTTCTTTGGCTTGCGGATACTGCTCAAATAATTTTCGGATAAGCACTAATGTCCAAGTGGGAACACCCAGTAAAGCACTTACGTTCATTTTAGCAGTTTCTTGTATCATGGCTTGTATTTTCTTTTCCCAGTCAGGCATAAGGGCTGTTTTTTGGGTAAGTGCGGCAGAGAACCGCGCTAAATCAGGCATATTTTTCATCAGAACAGCACTTATGTCTCCGCAGGTAATACTAGCATTATTCGGGTGAGGAAGTAATGTCCCGCCCAGAGCTAATAATCTGCCTTCAAAAAAACGGCTATTAGGGTTGCTGTTAAAGTATAACGTTAGTAAATCCCGCCCTGCCTTGAAATGATTTTCATTGAGGGCTTCTGCACTTACAGGTATGTATTTGGATTTGGCATTTGTAGTACCCGAAGATTTGGAAAACCACTGAATTTTACTGCTCCATAGTACATTCTGCTTGCTTGTAATGATTTTTTCAAAATAAGGTAAAAATTCTTCGTATTCCAGCACAGGCAGTTTTTTCGCATAGTCTGCGTAGTTTTTTATGGAAGCAAAATCATATTTTTTTCCTATATCTGTATAAGATGCGGTACGCAGAAGTTGTCTTAATATCTTTTCTTGATATTCAGAAGCATTATTTAGCCATAATTCTACCTTGGACATTCTTTTAAGAAAAGAACGCATGGCAACCTTATGCACTACTCTGCGCAGCATAGGTACAAATAAACAAATATTTTTCAGAATAATAAAAATTCGCCACTATTACCTGTGAGTAAATTTTTGTCAGAGAGGTATTTTGTTGGAATTTAATACAGTTTTTGTGTCAGTACTTCACCAAGATACGTATCTGGAGTTTTGTTAATTTGCAGGAGAATAATTTCATCTTTGGTGTTTTCATGCCGTTTAAGGTCAGCCTGCCACATTTCTGCAATATCTTTTTCTTTTTTAACCACTACTAACACTAACAAAGACTTATCATAATATCGTGTTTCATTTTTTTGATTATCAAAGAATCTGCCGTCTTCCTTTTGCCATTCTTTTTCAGGGAGATAAATTTTAAGCACCTCATCTTTGGGATATTTTTCCTTCCATTTTTTACGTACATATTCGCGTATCTGCTCTTTGTCTGTACCCGTGTAGAGTTCAGGCAATACGTTTGTGTTCTGTAAGAGGTGCATGCGTATAGTGTGGTAAGCATTTTTTACCTTGTTTTCTGCATTTTGTATGGCTTTTATGCGTTCAGGGTCATTTTTTTCAAGATAAACCGCATATTGATAAGCAATATACGCATTAAGATGCTTTGTCAGTTCGCTTTTACGTCCAAAAACGGGGTTTTTTGCATCATCATAAAGTATTTTTTTATCTAAATACAATTCAAGTAGGCTATCTATTTTATGTTGTGCAATTTGTATAATTTTCTCTTTATCCGTTTTCAAAGATTGTATTTGCTTGTAACATAAGGCGATGCCATTTTTAGCATCAGTATACACATCTTCCATAGCAGACGGTTTTTTGTATACTTTGTTGTAGGTTTGCATGTACAATTGGTACTTATTTTCACATTTTTTAACAATAGAATCATTTTTTTGAAGATTTTCTAATTGGGAACGCATTACAGCAATATCTTGTGTGTTCAGCCCGCCGTAGTACAGTTCGTTTATTGTTCCCAAAGTTTCGTAATCTGCCCAAAAATCAGGATATTTTTTTGTGTCTAATTCAGGATATTTGCTTGCGGCAACCTGACTTAACCCTGATATACATACCACAAACAAAAATACAAAAAAAAGAAAGTTCCTCATAGTTATTTTTTCAAGGATTTTTTTATTTCACTCTCATTAACATTACACCATCACGTACAGGCAAAAGCAGTTTTTCTACGCGTGTATCATTGAGAATATGCGTATTAAATTCTCTCAAATTTTGTGTTTCTTTATCTTTATGCTGTTCATCTAATACCTTACCACTCCATAGTACGTTATCTGCAAGGATAAACGCTCCCGAAGGTAATTTTGGTAGTAAAAGTTCGTAGTAATACAAATAATTTTCTTTATCTGCATCTATAAAAACAAGGTCAAAAGAGTAGTTTAATTGCGGAATAATAACCTTTGCATCACCAATTCTCAATTCTATTTGTTGATGATACGGAGATTGTGAGAAATATCTACGGCACATACTTTCTAATTCTTCGTTAATATCAATTGTAATCAGTTTGCCGTCAGGTTGTAGTCCTTCGGCTAAACATAATGCGGAATATCCAGTGTAAGTACCTATTTCTAATACATATCTTGGACGAATCATTTTGCTAACCATACTCAAAAAACGCCCTTGTAAATGCCCTGAAAGCATACGCGGATATAGTACTTTGGCATGCGTTTCACGGTTAAGTTGTTGCAACAATTCAGGTTCAGGTTCAGTATGCAAACGTGCATATTCGTCTATTTCGGGAGGTAAAAATTCCATATCTTTGCAAAAATAAAAAAATACCTAATGCGATTGAGAATATACCTGTTTTTATGGATAATTTCTTTACAACTGTATGCACAGAACCTAGACTCTTTGCTATTCAATCATAACTCTGTAATTTTCTCACCTTACAACCACCCCGAAGTAAAATATAGTTTGAGCATAAATCCTGTACTGTTTTTAGGTAAAACGGCATTGTTTTTTTATCAGAAGGTAATTTCTGACCAGATTGGAGCAGTATGTGCTCATGAACCGAGTTGTTCAGAATATTGCAGACAAAGTATAGAAAAATCAGGTTTTGTACGTGGTATTTTGCTTGCAGGAGATAGGTTACAAAGGTGTACTCCATTCAATGTGATGAACCTGCGAAAAAACTCTGAAAATTTAAGAAATGGCAAAATTTATGACCCTCCTCCTGCTCTAAAACAAAAAAAGAATGAAAAACCGTAATGTATACGAACTTACCAAAAATCTTTTATTTTTGCACACATGGCAAAACACAAAAAAAATAACCCTACTTTTCAGTCCCCTGTTACCAACACGGTTACCCCAAAAACAGAAGTATCCAAACCGCTTCTCAATGAAGAAAACAGCCCTGCATTTCTACTGCTCAATGCGGGTACTGACGCAATAAGTGCTTTTCAGAAAGCCTATCCGAATGTAAAAATTTTTACGGATACAGGTGCTGAAAACAGTATAAAAGTGCGTTCAGGTAAAGAAATAAGTACACAAATCAGTCCTAATCAGTTTTTGGTAGTATGGGACGCAAAACACTATAACAACACTAATGATATTCTCAAATGGATACAACAACAAAAAAAGAATATCCAGCAAAATAAAGTTGTCTGCGGAGTTTTAGAAGAAAATACCCCTGCCAAAGGCGCTAAAAAATGGCTTAATGGTATTAAAAAAGGCATTTATGGTATTTTAAGTCCTACTTTATGTCCTGAATATCCCGCTGTAATGGCTATTCCTGCCAAAGATGCACAATATGTTATTCACCACAGTACATTAAGCATGCACAATATTCTGTACATCACACGTCAGATTTCTCTCCCGCATCAGATAGAAACTATAAAAACAGCTTCTCAAACTATAAAAACACCACTTTTATCTGCTTTTATTCATTTTTTTACCAATAAAGTGCAATGGTATGTGCTTTCTCCCTTACAGGATTTGACAGATAAAAAAACTCCTGCTTATGAACCTTATGCCTCTAAAAACCGTGCATGGATGCGTTTTGTATTTGCGTTTTTATGTGTTTTTTTCATGAGTTTAATGCTATACGTAAGCAAAGATTTTGGGCAATCAGGCGATGAATGGATGCACTACGCACAGGCAGAGAAAGTACTTAAATACTATAAAGACGGTGATAAAGCATGCTTAAATGACCCAAAACTCTTATTACACTTTTATGGGCAATCTTTTGATATAATTACCGTATGGTTGATTAAACAACTTAATCCCAATGACCCATACGCACTACGGCACTTTTTTAATGCGTTAATGGGCTTTATTGCTATTGTATTTACGGCTTTGTCTGCCAAAGCGATGGGGGGCTGGAGGGCAGGGATTTTTGCATTTCTATTTATTGCGTTAACTCCCCGTTTTTTTGGGCATTCTATGAATAATCCGAAGGATATTCCTTTTGCCACAGCTACTATTTTTGGGATATTTTATGCTATTCGGTTTATTCAACAGCTTCCAAGACCAAGTATTCATACCTGCTTTTTTGCTATTTTAGGTATAGCATGGGCAATTAGTATACGCGTAGGTGGAATACTTAACATTGCGTATTTTATATCATTCAGCGGATTAGCTATGTTTCTTTTAGACAAAAAAGAAAGAAAATGGGTATCTGTAATAACTACTATGGCAATCATTGTGCTTCTTGGTTATCTTGGGGGCTTGATTTTATGGCCTTATGGTATGCAAAACCCATTAAAAAACCCATTTAACGCACTTAAAGCCATGTCTGAATATCCTGCTAATATCAAAATTGTGTTTGAAGGTGAACATATATGGTCAACTAAAATTCCATGGCATTATGGAATTAAATACATTTTTATCAGTAATCCGCTTATAGTATTGGTTGGCTTTTTGATAATGATAGGTTTATCTATTCAAGCATATAAAAGAGCTATTTTTAATAAATCTGCTACACTTTTAGTATTATTTGCTTCCGTTTTTCCTATTCTTTACACGATTTATAAGAACTCTACGCTTTACAATGAATGGCGGCATTTATTATTTGTATATCCTACATTAGTAGTGTGTTCGGCATTAGGTTGGAATGCACTGATATACTTTATTTCACAAAAGATAGTCCATACTGTAATTTACATATTGATAGCATTAGGCTGTATAGAACCTACAATATGGATGATTCAAAACCACCCTAATGAATATGTGTATTTTAATCAAATTGTGGGGGGAACAGCAGGCGCCTACGGCAATTATGAAACAGATTATTACATGAACAGCATCAAACACAGTGTAGAATGGTTTCTCAAAAATGAATATGAACCTAATAAAGATAAATACAGCAAAGAAAAACCGTTAAATCTTGTTACTACTTCGGTAGGACCTGTAAATTATTATCTGCGGAATTACAAAGATAAAATCAAAGTTACCTATACTCGTTATTATGAACGCCAATGGAAAGACTGGGACTATGGAATATTTCCTGTATCTATTCAGGTACATAATTCGCAGGCAAAACGCGGTTTGTATCCTCCCAAAGGCACAGTGTATGCTATCAAAGCCAGCGGAAAAGTGATGTGTGCCGTAGTTAAAAACAATGATAAGAATAGCTATCTCGGCAGAGAGCAGTTTAAGCGCAATCAGTTTGATAGTGCTTTACATTCTTTCAAAAAAGCTATTGCTTATGACCCTAATGATGAAAATGCTTATAATGGTATAGGCAGGTATTATTACAGCAAAAAACAGCTTGATAGCGCAATGTGGTATTTTAGAAAATCTACGGCGTTGTACCCTGAATATGCAGACAGCTATAATCTCATAGGTAATATATTTATGCAAAGAAAAAATTATGACAGCGCTATTGTATACATCAAAAAAGCGGTAGATTTAATTCCTAATTCAGGAAGTTTACTCACGGGGTTAGCTTCAGCGTATATTCAGAAAGGTGAATATACAAGTGCTTTTGAATATCTCAACCAAGCCCTCGAATATCCTCCTGTGGGTGCAGATACGCAGTATTATCTTGGTATTTGTTATATGAATCAGCGGAACTATCAAGCGGCGTCAGATGCCTTTGCACAGGCAATAAAAATCAATCCAAGATACCAGCCTGCATATATAGAACTTATCAATTTATTAGAGAAAACAGGCAATAAAGCCGCTGCTAAACAGTACGCTGAACAGTTCCAGAAAATACAAGCTATGGGGCAATAAATAAAAAACGCTCTAATAGCGTTTTCGTTGAGGCAACAAGCGGATTCGAACCGCTGTACAAGGTTTTGCAGACCTCTGCCTAACCACTCGGCCATGTTGCCTTAAAAATTGGACTGCAAAGATACACTGTTTTACTCAAAAGTCAAAAAAATCAGAAATAAATTTGCTTTCTATTAAGAAATATTCTTCAAAACCTACTCTAAATGTTCAAGTAATGCACTAACAGGTATTTGCATAGCACAATTAAAGTGTTGTTTTGGACAAACTTTATGCCCATGTAAACCACAGGGACGACAAGACAAATCTTTTACTTCTACTACACGCGCAATATCCGATAATGGTGTAAAGCCAAATTCAGGTATGGTACTGCAAAAAATAGCGGTAACAGGGGCATTTACACCACTGGCAAAATGTAAAGGTGCAGAGTCATTGACATAAACCATTTTTGCATTTTTCATAAGTGCCGCACTCTCCAAAAAACTTAATTTTCCCGCTAGATTAACTATTTTTGTATGTATAGTTTCATTTTTAATTTGTTCTATATGTTCGTAATCACTTTTTGCACCTAAAAGAAAAATAGTGTATTTATCAGGTACGAGATTAAAAAATTCTATCCATTTATTTTTATGCCATTGTTTAGTATACCATACAGACGTAGGTGCGGCACAAATGTAATTATATGCTGTATGTTCTGCTATAATACTTTTTACTTTTTGAATATGTTTATCTGAAAGTTGCAATACAGGTCTGCGGGATATTTCCTTACAAAAAGGCTGAATGAGTGATAAATTTCTGTCTACTTCATGAACAACAACTTGGCTTTTTTTATCTTGTATAATGTGTGACATTTTCATACTGAAAAATCTTGACATAGGATTTTTTACAAAACCAATAGTTTCTTTTGCACCACTGAGTACAGTAAGTATACCTGTGCTTAAAAACCTATGTAAGTTGATAATTTTATCATATTGTTCTTTTCTGAACTGACGAATAAGATGAAATAAGTTTTTAGTTTTACCTTGTTTTTTGTCCCATATCCATACCTTGTCAATATCATTGCGGTTTTGTACAAGTTCTTCATTACCTTTACGTACCAATACATGTATTTCAAGGTTAGAGTAGTTTTGTTTAAGCGTTTGTACCACAGGAAGCATCAATACTACATCACCGATAAAAGCTGTCTGAATAACTAAAACTTTGTGCATGATATATGAAAAACACAAAAGTAGAAAAACTCATAAGAACACACTATTAGATTTATTTTTTTATAGCTTTTTACAAATTAATTTTAAGAATGGCACAATTATTGCTAGTTTTTATGCTCATGCCGTTAAAATAATTATGAAACAATGTATCATTTATTACTTGCTCTTTGTTGTGATATATTCGTTAAATGCCCAAAATGTAGGTATCGGTATAGCCACACCTACACAAAAACTACATGTCTCTGACGGTACTTCACCCAATATAGCCACTATCAGAGTAAGCGGTTTAAGTAGCGCTACGGCACTGCCCGCAGGCACAGCACCATACAGAGTAGTAATGGTAGATGCCAATGGTGTAATGTACAGAGGAGGAAGTGCAGGTACAGGTAACCTTGATGCGTGGTATACCACCGGTAACGCAGGCACTAGTGCCGTTACAAATTTTATAGGTACTTCTGATGCCACAGATTTTGTTACTCGTACAAATAACATAGAACGCATGCGGGTGACTAGTACAGGCAATATAGGTATAGGTACAACAACCCCTTCCGCAAGATTGCATGTATTAACAGGAGATCTGTATGCAGGGCAAACCATTAGAGCTACTGCTCCATCAGATGGTATTAATGCAGGTGTCATTGAAACTTACAACCAATCCGATGGAACTTTATGGCATATTACACATCGTGCTAGTATGGGAAATAGTCTTGTATTTTGGCGATACAATGGTTCCTGGGCAGGTGTTTTATTCTTAGCTATGAACCAAGATGTAGGTATTGCCACCTATCCTAATGATAGATTTCATGTAGGTTATGGTGACGCTCGCATTGGAGAGTTAAACCCACCGGGTACAGGTACTTTCCCTGGCTTTGGTAGACGGTTGTATTTTTCAGGGGGACCCGCTCCTGGTCCCCTTAATAGCGAAAATACAGACCCAATATGGATGGCAAGATACAATAGAGGACAAGATAGTACAGAAATTCGCTTAAATCTCTCTGATAACTGCGGGCAATTAGCAGATGCTTTTGTTATTCAATCAGGCGGATACAGTTGTTCTGTTACGGATCAATTTAGGTTCGCTAGCAATGGACAAGCATATAAACCTGGAGGTGGTTTTTGGGCTGTAATATCTGACGCAAGATTAAAACAAAATGTACAACCATTTACCTTAGGTTTGAATGCACTCTTATCTGTTAAGCCTGTAACCTATTCCTATAATGGTTTAGCAGGTACGCCTAATGGAGGCAAGGAATACGTGGGAGTTATTGCTCAGGACATTCAACAAACCTTACCTTTTATGGTAGAACCTTATCTCGGTAATTATCTTTCTGTAGATGGAAGTGCATTTACTTATATGCTTATTAATTCTGTCAAAGAACTTCATCAAAGAAATGTAAGTACTGAAAAAGAAAATCAGATTTTGAGAAATGAAATTGAACAGATGAAAAAAGATATTAGAGAACTAAAAGAAGCTATACAAACCGTTAAACACTAAAAATCAAAAACTGTAAAAACCAAACTTAACCTATAAGGGCTTTTGACCTTATAGGTTTTTATTTTATAGTGTTCTCTTCAAAGATGTCTACTACAAAGTTTGGTCTGTTTCTAGTAGCATCTAAAGTGCGCCATACATATTCTCCGAGTATACCCAATGCTATCATCTGAAAAGAAGATACAAACAGTACCACCAGCATTAAACTTGTCCAACCTGAAAGCTCAATTTTGTCCATAAGTTTGGCTACAAGCAAGAAAATACCATATAAAAGTGCTATTACTCCCAAAGACAAACCTGTAACCGAAATCATACGGATAGGAAAAAATGAAAAAGACACAAAAGAGTCTATAAACAACTTGATTTTTTTCTTTAATGTCCAACGAGATTTACCAATTTCGCGTTTTCTGCGGGTATATGGGATATTCACGTATTCATAGTTCAGCCATGTCATGAGGTACAAAATATTCGTATTTTTTTCATTCATCTTGATAAGTTCTTCTCGAATAGCTTTGTCAAATAAAATGAGGTCAAAACCGCCTGTGGGTACATTTTTAAGCGCTAATTTTCGGATAAGATTATGGTAAGTATTGGCAAACAATTTCTGAAAAAAACTTTCCTCACGGTCTGTACGGTTAGCAATCACTAAACGAACACCCTTTTGCCAGTATTCAAACATCTGCGGAATGAGTTCAGGAGGGTCTTGTAGGTCTGCGGCTATAAATACATTACAATCTCCTGTGGCATAGTGCATGCCTGCTAAAATAGCATTATGAGAACCTACATTTCCTGCTAATTTAATAATTTTAATTTCTTTTTCAGGATACTTGTTCTTAAAGTTCTGCAAAGCCTGCCAAGTATTGTCTTTTGAACCGTCATCTACAAGAACATATTCTATTTGTGTGCCTTGCGGAAAACGCACTTCATTTTCTAACAAAACTTCTGTGGTTATAGGAATGTTCTCTTCATTGTAGTAGCAAGGAATAATAATGCTGATTTTTGCCATAGAAACAAAGTTTAGTTCTGAAAGAAATTTTTTATGGTATCACATACATATTGTATTTGATTTTGCGTCATGCCTACAAAAATAGGCAAACTTAAACAAGTATCTGCAAGTTCTTCTGCAATGGGAAAATCTCCTTTTTTATATCCTAAATGCTGATAACATTCTTGTAAGTGCGGTGGAATAGGATAATGAATAACTGTTTGTATGCCTTTTGTATGCAAGTATTCTTGTAAAGCATCTCTGTGCTTTGTACGAATAACAAACAAATGATAAATATGTGTGGCTTTTTCTGCGGTTATAGGGAGAATAATATCACCTGTATTTTTAAGTTCATTAAGATAAATCTGAGCAATCTGGTTGCGCTCAGCGTTCCATTTATCTAAAAACTGTAATTTGATACGAAGTAAAGCGGCTTGAACTTCATCTAAACGAGAGTTTAAGCCAATTACTTCATTGTAATAGCGTTTTTGAGAACCGTAGTTACGCATTACACGGCATTTGTACGCAAGAGTATCGTTGTCAGTGGTAATAGCTCCTGCGTCACCCAGTGCCCCTAAATTTTTACTTGGATAAAAACTAGTAGCATTAACCTGCCCAAAACTTCCTGTTTTTTTACCGTTGTACATTGCACCTTGTCCTTGGGCATTATCTTCTACTACATAAAGATTGTGTTTATTAGCAACTTGCATGATGGCGTCCATTTCACAGGCTTGTCCGTATAGATGTACAGGTATAATCGCTTTGGTATTTGGAGTAATAGCTTGTTCTATGCGGTTAGGGTCAAGGTTGTAAGTATCAGGATTAGGTTCTACAAAGATAGGTTTTGCGCCTACAAAAGAAATAGATAAAACCGTAGCAATATATGTATTTGAAGGTACAATTACCTCATCACCTTTGGTTATACCTTTTATGCGTAAAGCGATATGCAAAGCATCTAACCCATTAGCTACACCAATACAGTGTTTTACTTTGTGAAATGCCGCATATTCTTGTTCAAATTGTTGTACTTGCTCACCAAGAATATACCAACCTTTATCAAAAACCTGTTCTAATGTCTTTATGGCTCTTTCACGAAACTGTGTATTACTGGGCGTAAAATCTACAAATGGGACTTTCATATAAACTATTTTAATTGCAAAAGTATAGAATTTGGGCAATAAAAGACAAACATTATTTCTATTGAAAACTCTAATTTACTTCCATCAGGATTAAAAATAGGGTGCTTTTCTGCATTTTTTGTATATGTGGTTATGGCACAATACAAGTATTCTTTTTGATACGGCGTAATTTCATATTCAGGGATTAAGTCAGCGATTAGTTTATATTTTCCTTTATGAAAAATTCTATCCCCTGGACACCACTTACGTATTTTTACAATACCTTCAAAAAAGTACTTTATTTCGTTTAGCTTAAATGTGTCAGAATAAATTAAAATATTTTCTCTTGGTATTTCGGATAAAACTGCTTGATTAGTATTTGTATAGTAACAGCGTATAGTTTCTTCTACCGCATGTTTATTTAATGGAAATACCTGAATACTTTGTTTGTAACGTACTGCTTTGTGCGTTTGTGTAACCATTTCTTTACCTGTTGAAGTTTTGGGGTCAAAAAGATGTTTAAATTGGTCAAATTGTTTCATACCTATGCCCAAGCCTTCTGCAAAGTGCCAAGGTAAAACATCTTGTATATTTTGTGGATATTTGTACAGGGTAGTTAAGTCAATTATATGACATTCATCATATTGGGATACAACTTTTTGCCATATTTCACTCACATATGCGTATGCAAGCGTATTCAGGTCTTTTTGGTACTTCATAGTATCTAATATAGCATTTTTAGCTTGTGGATAATGATTTTCTATAAATGGAACAAGATAATGCCGTATATGATTGCGTAAATAATCCTCTTTGAGATTAGAGCTATCTTCACGGTAGAGAATGCTATTTTCAAGAGCATATTCTTGTATTTCATTCCTAAAAACGTTTAGTAGCGGGCGGAGTATACCGTTTGAAGATAACTCGTCCATACCTGCTATACCTTGTGGACTTTTTCTAAATAATTTGACAAAAAACGTTTCTATATTATCATCTGCGTGGTGTGCGGTTACAAGATAATCTATTTTATGTTCTTGCATGAGGGTAAAAAACCATTGATAACGTAACTTTCTTGCCAACATTTGAATAGATGTATCTTTCGTTTTTTCGTGTTCTTTTATTGTATCAAAACGTTGAATATGAATTTTTGAAGCCTCTAAACTATATTTTTTACACTGTTCAATTACAAATAACTCATCTTGATTAGATTCTTCACCACGAAGTTGAAAATTCACATGAGCAACCTCAAAAGATAAATTCAATTTATTAAAAATATCTAAAACCACCATAGAGTCTATTCCACCGCTTACAGCAAGAAGAAATTTTTGTTTTTCAAAGAGTTGAGTATTCCTCTCAATACTCTCTTGAACTTTTTTTAATAAAAAAGACATAATTATTTCAAAATTTCTCTTGCAATGTAAAAAATGTTTTTTACCTTTGTAATACCTATAAGTATGAAAAAGTCCATTTATTTACTTGCTCTCTTGTTATTAAGCGGTGCAATGTATGCACAGCAACTTCTGCCTTTTGTTCCTGGTAAAGAGTACCAAAACAAAGCGGTAAAAAGAGTTCCTTATCCAAAAAGTCCAGTCTTACAACAAACTACCAAAGGTGCGGCAAAAACCACCTTGTTAAATGAACGTTGGTACAATTATGTAGAAGCCTCTCAAGCTGCAAATAGCACTTCTGGTCTTTCTAGCCCATTCATTAACTACATGTTCCCTGACTCTACTATTCAAGCACAGTTTGGTAGTACAGTAGGAGACCCTTTTGTTCACGGCTATGCTTTAATGCTTGACCCTGGTGCTGACGTATTTGGTAATAGCCTTGTTCCAGGCTACAATGACCTGACCATATTAAGAAGTGGTACCTCTACCTCAGGAAAATACAGCTACATCCTTGACTCTCTTGATATACCCTACTTTTATCAACGACCTGCTTCTATGCCTACATCTATTGCAGACACTGTAATTATTCAAATTATTCCTTGCACTCGTTATAGAGCTGCAGGTGCTGTTCCCGGTGCAATAGCTATGAGTGGACAAGGGGGAGGTAGCGCACAGTCATGGAGTACTTACTACTTTCATGGGGCTTCCTTCTTAACTAATTTTGGAGAAGATACCGTATATTTTACTTCCATAGGTTTTAACCAAAATACTTGGAGAGTTCCTGTGGGCACAGCTCCAAACAGGGTATACAAAATACCTTTAGGCATCTCTGATACTACAAACGGGGCATTAGGTAAATCTATCAAATTAGCTATGGCAAGCCAAGGATATACTACTCCTTACGCTATACCTGGTACCAAAGTGGGCTCAGACAGTTCCAGTAAAAACCTTCTGATTTTCATGTATTACAAACCTGGTCAATCATGGGGTCTCACCGACATGCTTGATGTAAATATCAGTAATGCTACTCGCAGCGTATTCTCACCACTCTACATAGAAGAAAACGGTGATGATACTTATCCCCTCTATGATGGTAATACCTTTTTATCTGAACGTCCTCATGCGGGTTTTGTAAAAGGATATAACATCAGCTATATGCTACCCAGCATTGTCCGTTACAAAGTTGGTAGTGGCTGGGGTGCTTATGGCATCATGATACCTCATGTAGCGTATACTCAACCTTATGCTTTTGAGTATCCTTTATGGTATGCAAAAATACGTGGTACAGGCACTCCTACTTCTATAAATGTAAATAGCTCTAATGATGTTGTATTAGGCCAGGCATATCCTAATCCTACTCGTACAGAAATTAACATTCCTTATGCTCTAAATAACTCTACACCCGTAGAAATCACTATTACTAACATGATGGGACAGACTGTAAATACAGTAGCTAACCAAACTGTAAGTGCAGGCAAGTATGTAACTACCGTAGATGTATCTACACTTCCTGCGGGAATGTATTTCTATACAGTAAAAACTAATAATGGTGTTCAAACCAGCAAGTTTGTAGTAGAATAAAATAAGAGCTAAAAATAAAGTAAAAACAGCCGTAGTTTTATACTATGGCTGTTTTTTTATGAAAAGTTTATAGATTTGGGTTATTTTTCATATTTTTTGACTAACTTTTTGTACCATTTCTTGTTTCCAAGTATAAAAATCACCTTGAATGATGTGTTTTCTTGCTTGTTCAGCAATCCAGAGGTAAAATCGTAGGTTATGAATAGTAGCAATCCATGCACCGAGTATTTCGTTTTGAGCAAGTAAATGTCGTAGATAGGCTTTGGAATAGTAATGGTCAGTTTCGCAATCAGAATTTTCATCAAGTGGGGTAAAATCGTGTTTATATTTTGCGTTACGCATGTTCATGATACCATTACGAGTAAATAACGTTCCATTACGGGCATTACGCGTAGGCATTACACAATCCATCATATCAATACCCAGTGCAAAACTTTCAAGAATATTAGCAGGTGTTCCTACCCCCATAAGATACCGAGGTTTATGTTTCGGTAAAATATCGGTTACTATATCCGTAATTTGATACATCATTTCAGCAGGTTCGCCTACGGAAAGTCCCCCAATAGCATTACCAAAAAAGTCCATTTCGGATAAAATTTCTGCACTTTGTTTGCGCAAATCATGATAAGTACTACCTTGCACAATAGGAAATAGGGTTTGTTCGTATCCGTACAAGCTTTGTGTTTCTATAAAGCGTTTTTGACAACGTTTTGCCCATCTATGCGTCATCTCCATAGATTTTTTAGCGTATTTGTACTCACAAGGGTAGGGGGTACACTCATCTAATACCATCATTATATCTGAACCTATTTTACGTTGTGTGTCTATCACATTTTCAGGGGTAAAAATATGCCTTGACCCGTCAATGTGAGATTGAAAGGTAACCCCTTCTTCTTTTATCTTACGAATACCAGATAAAGAATATACTTGAAAGCCACCGCTATCGGTAAGAATAGGTTTATCCCAATGGATAAATTTATGCAATCCTCCTGCTTTGTGCAAAGTTTCTACGCCTGGGCGAAGGTATAAATGATAAGTATTTCCAAGAATAATTTGTGCTTTTATTTTTTCAGTTAAGTCTTGTTGAGAAACGGCTTTTACCGTACCTACCGTACCCACAGGCATAAAAATCGGGGTTTCTATACTGCCATGTGGCGTATGCAAAATTCCTGCGCGTGCTTTGGTATGTTTATCTTCAGCTACAATTTCAAACCTGAACATAAAATAAAACCGTGTGTTTTTTGTGTTACGATTTTTCCTTAATTTCTAATCCTACCGTCATTATAGAGCGGAGTTTTTCTTTATCTCGCATCTGTTGTGCAAAGCGAAACGTGTATTTGCCTGTTTGTGCAAATTTATAGTTACGTTTGAGAATGAGTTTTTGGTCAACAATCTCACCCAACCATTCTCCTGACCACATACCGCTGTTGTCTGCCAAAGGCATATCCAATTGTTCATAAGAAAGTAGTTTGCCATCTGGGGCAGTGATACTCATACTGAATATGATATTTTTGCATTCATAGTGTTGGGTATGCCGCAGATTGAGAATAATCTCATATGTTTTACTTGCATCTTTGATTTCAGGTTCAAAGGCAACAGAGTCCTTGGCATGCCAAGTGTTGTCGCTGAAAGAATGACGTTTAGAAAAAGCCGCGTTTTTACATGCTGTAAATTCTATGGCAAGCATGCTGACAAAGAAAAGGATAAGAAGATGTTTTAGTTTCATAATTTATCGGACAGAATTTTAGGTTTAACTTCAATTTTAGGTTTCTTTTTGTTGGATTTGTTTTTGGTCGCGTCATTGTTGGGGAGATTGTTGGGTGTCTGGTTAGTTGTATCCTCTTTTTTTCGTTTGTGTTTTCGTTTTGTTTTTTTGTTGTTTTTTTTGTCTATATTACTTTGCCCTACTACATCTACAAAATCTATGGGTTTTTCGGTATCGGTATTGGGTTCAAGCAAACTTTCTATAACAATACCTTGTGCTTGCATTTCGAGCAACTGTTTTACCCGCTCCACAGGAACAGCATACCAACTGTTGTCTGCTTTTATGCTGAACCACAGTACTTTTTTGAATATATCAGTTTTTTCATAAAAAGCCTCTCCCTTAACCGTCTGAATAGGTTTCTCTATTTTGGGAATAGTAGTCAAAGATTCAAGATACAAGTCTAATTCATAATTCAGACAGCATTTTAACCTGCCGCATTGTCCTGAGAGGCGTGTAGAATTAAGCGAAATAAACTGTTGCTTGGCGGCATTTACATTGACGGATTTAAAGTCGGTTAGCCATGTACTGCAACATAATTCTCTGCCACAAGAACCTATTCCTCCTAGTTTTGCGGCTTCTTGCCGTAGTCCAATCTGACGCATTTCTATACGAATTTTGAACTCATCTGCCAATATTTTAATTAATTCTCTGAAATCCACGCGGTTGTCTGCGGTGTAATAAAAAATAGCTTTGGTTTTATCCCCCTGAAATTCCACTTCTGAGAGTTTCATTTCTAAACCTTGTTCTTTAATAATCTGGCGGGTACGATACAGCATTCCGCTTTCTTTATCCCGGGCTTCCTGTAGTTTTTGCAGTTCCTGTGCATTGGCTTTGCGGTATATTTTTTTAGCAGTGTATTTTTCTAACTGTATTTTTCTTTTTTGCATCTGAAGACGCACTAATTCTCCTGATAGAGAAACCTGACCAATGTCATATCCTCCGCTTTCGCTTTCTACGACTACCCAGTCGCCTGTAACAATATCTAGATGATGTATGTTTTCGTAGAAATCTTTTCGGTCAGCCTTAAATCTTACCTCGTGGATATTAAAGGGAACAGTATCTTCCAGACCAATTAACCAGTTATAGGTATTGAGTTTATTACAACTGTTGCACCCACCCGCGCTGCACGAGTTACACCCACCTGTACCGCAGGATTTATTACATGAATGACATGCCATAAGCCTGCTTTATTTTGCGTTTACGGTGATGTTCAGTTCCTCTTTGAACGGTTTGCGTGCTGTTAAGCCCAGAATATCAAACATTTTTTTGTCCTCGTTGTATTCAGGGTTTGGCGTAGTAAGCAGTTTGTCTCCTGCAAAGATAGAATTTGCCCCTGCCATAAAACACAGTGCTTGCGCTTCCATACTCATACGCACTCTACCTGCACTTAACCGTACCATAGATTTGGGCATGAGTATTCTTGCCGTAGCAATCATGCGTACCATATCAAAGGTATCTACTAACGGTTGGTTTTCTAGTGGTGTGCCTTCTACGGGGACAAGTGCATTAACCGGTACGCTTTCAGGGTGTTCGGGTAAAGTAGCCAAAGTATAGAGCATATCAATTCTGTCTTCTTCGCTTTCACCTAAGCCAATAATTCCCCCACTGCATACAGAAATTCCTGAATTACGGATATGTTTTAGTGTTTCTAACCTATGCTGATAGGTACGCGTAGTGATGATATTGGAATAATGGTTTTCTGAAGTGTCTAAATTATGGTTGTAGGCATACAGACCTGCGTCTTTGAGTTTTTGTGCTTGTTCTTCGGTAAGCATGCCTAATGTACAACAAACTTCCATGTCCAATTTATTGATGTGTTTTACCATTTCTAATACTTTGTCAAAGTCTGCATTATCTTTTACTTCTCTCCATGCTGCGCCCATACAAAACCGTGTAGAACCTGCTTCTTTGGCTTTTTTTGCAGACTCAATAACTTCGTCTACTTCCATCAGTTTATGTACTGTAACGTCTGTATGATACCGTGCCGCCTGTGGACAGTAAGCACAGTCTTCAGGACAACCCCCTGTTTTTATGCTTAACAAGGTACATACTTGTACTTCATTCGGAGTTTGATATTTTCTGTGTATCTCGGCTGCACGAAATACTAATTCCAATAATGGTGTATGATATATTTGGGCAATTTCTGATTTAGTCCAGTCATTTCTAATCTCTTTCATATTGTATAATCGTTAGAAGTGTATAATACAGCAAAAGTAGTAAAAATCTATGTATGTATAACGAAGTAAAAAGAATTTTTATAGGGGTTTACAATTCAAAGTGAATACCTTTTTGAGTGAGTTCAGCATATTTTTCGGGATTAAAACGATAATACTGCGCTGCTCTGTGTTTTACTTCTTTCTGGTACTCCTTCAAAGGTTCTAAAAGTCCATAAGAAAGGATTTTTTTACGAAAATTGCGTTTATCAATAGAACGGTTGAGAATTTTTTCATAAAGTAATTGCAGTTCTCCTAATGTAAACTTTTCAGGTAAGAGTTCAAATCCTATGGGGGTGTAAGTAATTTTTCCCTTTAATCGTTGTAAAGCAACACTTATAATTTCATTATGGTCAAAAGCAAGTTTAGGAATATTCTCAATGCTTACCCATTCCACAGCTGAGGAATGTATATTTTTTTGAGTTATAATCTGATGCTTTTGCATGTTAATCAAAGCATAATACGCTACACTGATAACATGATTTCGGGGGTCTCGGGTAGGATTGCTGAAAGTGTATAGCTGTTCTAAAAACACATCATGCAAAGACGTTTCCTCAAAGAGCTTACGTTGTGCGGCTTGTTCTGTACTTTCTTGGTAATTGATAAAACCACCAGGTAATGCCCATTGGTCAAAATAGGGTTCAAAATTACGTTTTACCAAAAGCAGATGCAGTTTTTTGCCATTCCAGCCAAAAACCACATTATCTACGGCAACAAGGGGGTTTTTAGGATTCTGTTCTGCGTTTTCTTTGAGAATATAGGGCTTAAAGTTATCCGGCATATCCATATTAACCATGACGGCGCTAGCTTTGGCACAAAGTATTTTTGTATTTTCACTGACAGCCCATACTTCTGCTTCACAAAAAGTAAGCATTTTACCCTGTTTGAGTACTCTGCCTATGGCGTGTATTCGCGGGTGCATAGCAGGATTAAGGTAAGAAATTTTGAGGTCGCCTGTTACTACATACTGATTTTCAGGTACTAAGCTGAATGCGGCAAAACCTGTAACAATATCACATAAAGTTGCGGTTACGCCACCATGTAAAAAACCTAAACCTTGTCTGTGAATATCCTGCATAGTCAGCCAGCCTTCTATGTGTCCTGCTTCTATATGTGTAAGTTCAAAATGAATGTGTTTCATAAAATATTGAGTTTGTAATACTTCTTGTATTCTTTGTTTGTAATTAGGGTTATGTACAGTTATTTTTGGGTAGAAGTCATTATGTTGCATAATTCAAAAATAGAAAACTCAATACAAATGATGGGATTAAATTTATAGTTTAGAATAATTTCCACATTTTAACACTGTTTTCTTCGCCCCCCGTATAAGCATACTTACCGTCAGGAGAGAACGTAAGTGAATAAGTAATTTCTTTATCTTCATTGAAGATAGCAATAATTTTTCCTGTATTCGCGTCACGCAAGCGAATAGTTTTGTCTTTGCTTCCGCTTAAAATATATTTGCCGTCAGGACTGTATGATGCGCAGAGAATTTCGCTGTTATGACTGCGCCACAGAGTTCGTATTTCTTCAAAATCATGTTCAACGTCCCAGATGCGCAAAGTTTTGTCTAAACTGCCTGCTAAAAGGCGTTTTCCGTCATTGGAAAAATCTACGGAAGAAACAGATAAAATACTTCCTCTGAGTACATTTACTTTGTTTTTTTCGTTGTAATGCCATATATACACATTTTTATCTGCACTGCCAATGGCTATCATGGACTGTGTAGGGTGAAACTCAATGCTGTTCGCTTCATATTTAGTAGGAATTTGCCATTGATAGGCTTTTTTTTGTGTTCTTAAATCCCATATACATACTGTTCCTTCATTGTCTGAGGAAGCCAGTAGTGTTCCATCAGGACTGTATGCCAAAGCTAATATCTGATGGTGAGGGGTAGATAACATCATAACTTCACGGACAGTATTTGCGTCCCATATTCCGATTTGTTTATCAATATACGGAGCGGCAATAAAGTTATCATCAGGACTGAAAATAGCAGTTTTAGGCGTTACACTATGTGTATAAATAACGTTAAGTGGATTGCCTGTATTTATATCCCAAGTACGAATACTTTTGTCTGCACTGGCAGTAAGCAGTTTTGTACCTTGTTTATTTACATTTACAGAGTGAATGATGCCTGTATGGCCGATAAACGTTTTTACAATAGTATTCTGCGTTTGTGTTTCTACAAATTCGGAAGGATTAGAGAGGTCATATTTAAGTTTTGGGCTTTCTTGAATTCTTTTTGCTTTCCAGTTGATGGCAATAATGAAAGTTATGAACAGCGTTAGAAAAAGTATTCCTGCACGGATAAAGAGTTTTTTTACACTCCAATTCATTACTTTTTGTTGAGTATGTGTGTAGTGTACTTGGGTTTTAGGTACTCTTCTGTATGCGTGTGTGGGCGATTGTCCTTGTGGATAGCCTTGTGTAGGCTGATTACGGAATTTTTTGGCAGGCTGTACAGCGGTTGTGTTTATAATCTGCTGTGCGGCGACGGTGCGGGTAACGGGTTTTTTGCGGGGTAACGGTTTGAGTTCTACTTCGGGTTCTTTGGGAATGCTTAGTGAAGTAAAATTTTCTGTTTGTGCATAGGGTTTTAGTGTTGAAATCCAGGTGGTATAAGTAGTACGCATAGCAGGATTATAAAACCCTTCGTTAAAAGTACTATCAAAGCGTTTGAGAATATCTTGGGGAATTACTTTTTCTAATAATGCAAGATACTTTTCATAAAATCTGAGAATGCTTTTGTTAAAATACGGAGCATGAATATCACACTTTGGCCATCTGTGGTGTGTAAAATAATTTTTCATAGTTCTTTCGCTCAAATCATTGAGAAAAAAGAACGGATGTTTGAGAAAGATAAAATAATGTATTCCCACTGCCACAGACCATATATCAGAAAGTAAATTTACTTTAACTGTTTGAATTATTTTTTGTTCTGAGAGTTGTTTAGCAATTTCGGGAGCTACCCATTCATTTGGCTTGCCCCAAGTACTTGGACTATCTTGTGCATTAAGTGTGACAGCACCACTATCATAATCAATTAGAATGGTATTAGGCTGTTTTATGCCAATAAATATGTTTTCTGCGTTAATATCAGCATGGATATAATTCAGTTCGCGTAAAACCTGAAAACCTTCTACAAGGTCAAGAGCGTATTTTATTTTTTGGGATAACGGAATTTGATAGTATTCCTGCGTAACGCGAGGGTCTTCAATAATTCGGTCAAATTCGGCATATTCGTTTCTATTCAAACGATTGGCTAAATAACCATATACTTTTCCTCCATCTAATAATCCTGAAAAACTTAATTGTGGAAGTGCATAAAAAGCAGGTATATCTTTTATTTTTTTCTGTTGCTGGATGCGGATAATGCCCTCCTGCAGTTTTTGTATAGTCTGAAAACTTTTTTGAGTATTGGTGTCATCATGAAAAATCTTGACTACCTGTGGAATATCTGGCTGTATGTTTCCATTAAGGCTTTGACAAAAATACAGTTCTCCAAACCCTCCTGACGCAAAAGGGCGGGGCTTAATCTCAATACTCTGTATATTTATATTAAAACAAGGGTCTAATTGTGAACTTAGTATGCGGTTCACTTTAATGGACTTCATAAGTATAGCAACAAAAATACAGAAATTCTGTTTGCTTTTAAGGTATTATTTGTACATTCCTGACAAGATATTCTTGTTTTTTATTCGGCTTGTAAAAATGAGAAATATTCTATAAAAGTCGTGTTTTTTCAGAAAATTTTTATCTGTTTTGGTAATTTTCATTATCTTTTCAACAGGCATGCCCTTTGCAAGCATTTCTTTTATCGTATCAATTTTTTTTGCTCTGCACGCTGTTTTTTCTGTCCTGACCGCTGTTTTTGTTCTTCTAATTGTTGTTCTGTTTCACTCATTACACTGACGGAAAAATACTTATCTTGCTTGTGCCTTCATTGGTTTTTTCCAGAATAATTTTGGCATGAATGCGTTCTTTGAGGGCTTCTACGTGAGAAATTACTCCTATGGTTTTACCGGACATCTGCAAATTTTCTAATGCAGTAATGGCTGTATCCAGAGTTTCGGGGTCTAATGTACCAAATCCTTCGTCTATAAACAAAGAACCTATAAATGCTCCTTTTCCTACCAAATCGGATAACCCTAATGCGAGGGCTAAACTTACCAGAAATGTTTCTCCGCCAGAGAGCGAATTTATGTCGCGGGTTTCATCTGCCTGATAGGCATCAATAACTTCAAGTTCTAACTCTTCATTCGGTTTTTTGGATAGCTTATATCTTGGATTAAGATGTTTAAGATGTTCATTGGCAAGTGCTGCTAATTTTGCCAGTGTCAGTCCCTGCACAAATCGTCTAAATTTATCTCCTTTTTCACTGCCGATGAGTTCATTCAGTTTTTCCCATTTACGTAAAGTCTGCTGTTGTTTATGGAGTTGTTCGTAGAGTTGATTTTGTTCTCTTCGGACTTTTTCATCTTGGGCAAGGTGTGCTTTATACTCACCGATTTTTTGGTTATACTGTTCTCTCTGTTCTTCATACTGCTGAATTTTTGACTGAATGGCTTCCAAAGAAAGTGCAGGGTTAAGCTGTTGTTGTAGTGCATTTTTTTGATGCGTTTTGTCTGCCAGAAGGGTTTCTGCTTCTTTGATTTGTTGCTGATACGTTTCATAGTGTGTTTTTATACTCTGGCGTTCTGTGGGGTTAAGGTACATGGTTTCAAAATAGTTCTGCGGCAGGTTTTTTTGTGCTTCAGCAAACTTTGCTTTGATATTTTCAATTTTTACATTAAGGGCTTCGGTTTCCTGTTTTGTTCTTTGTGCAAGAGTTTCAAGTTCGGTAGTTTTGTTTTGTAATTCTGCACCTTGCCTGATAAGGTTATTTTTGTGCAGTAAGTGTTGTTGCAGAAGTTCCTGATAGTATTTTTCCTCGTCTTGTACAGAACGTTCAGGCATAAGTGCGAATAGTTGTTGTTCCTGTTCATTTTTGAGTGTGTTTATGTTTTGATAGCGATTTTGTTCATTTTGTATATCTGTGTGTAGTTTTTCTGTCTGTTCCTGATAAGTTCTGATAGTGATATAAAGATTTTCTTTTTGTGCAGATACATTTTGCAGGGTTTGTTTTTGTTTTTCATACTCTGAAACCAATTGTTTAATTGAGTTAAGAGTAGTTTCTGGGGTATAATCCGCGTAGAGGTGTTGTAAATTATGGTGAATTTGTACCATTTCATGAGTGATTTTCTCTGTATTTTCCTGAGCATGTTTGCGGTTGGCTTCGTATTCGCTTTGCTTACTGATGAGTATAGTATATTGTTCGGTAAGTTGGCGAGTATATTCTGTACAGTTCTCAATTTTATGTGATATTTCTTTGAGTATTTTCTCCTGTTGTTGAATGTCTTTTATCAGTTTCTGGTAGCGATTATGTTCTTCTTCTGCTTGTGCAAGGTGGTTTTTGATATGTTCAGGCTGGGTAATATCAAAAGTATGTGTATTAAGGGAAAGGAACTCATTTTGGTATGCTTCTGACTGATTTTGTAACTCCTGCAACTGATTTTTTGCGGCATGTATTTTAGCATTATAGTCTTCCTGCTGGTTTTTGAGGTGTTTAATTTGACTTTTAACCTGATTATACTCTTCCTGATACGCGTATAGTTCATTTTGTAATTGAGATAAAGTATTAGAGAGTTTATGGGCAAAAGGGTGTTCGGTAGCACCGCAGAGTGGACAAGGTTCACCTTTTTTGAGTTTTGTTCTGTATGGCGCAAGTTCTTCAATATCATTCTGAAGCTGTATCTGCTGTTTCTTTTTTTCTATCAGTTTGTCTAATTCTATTTCTTTTTGCTGTGTGGCTTGATATTCATGTACAGTAATCTGTAAATTTTCTTCATATTTTTGCAGAGAGTTGTGGAGTTTTTGGCATTCCTGTTTATTTTTAAGATATTGTGTGGCTGTTTGATAAAGTTTTTTGAGGTTAAGGATATATTCGTGTTCAGGGGGAGCATCAGGGAGTTTTTCCCGTAACTGTTCAGTTTCGTTTTCTATAACTTGTTTTTGAGTAATCAGATTTTCTCTTTCTTGCTTTGCTTTTTCCTGTTCTGTAATCAGGATGCTTATTTGTTGTTGCAAGTTTTGAAGTTGATTCAGAATTTGGTCAAGTTCTGCTTGTTTAATTTTTTTATCCTGTGCGTGTTTTTGTAGCTGACTAAAATAGTTTTCTATCAGAGAAGCGTTTTCTGCAAGTATTGCATAGTGTGCGTGTGTATGTAACCATTCCTGCGTGGTTTTTTCTGTTAGTTCAACAGTATAAACTTCATTTTGGATATTCTGGATATTGGCTGTAATTTTTTTCAGGTTCTCCTGATATTGTTGTAAATTACGTTGAATTTCTTTGTTCTGGGCGGTATATTGTTTTATATTTTCCTCAATTTTTTTTGCCTGTTGCCATAAAGGCTGTTTTTCCTGTATTGTTTTTTGAACCTGAGTAATTGCCTGTTCAGTGTGTGCAAGGTCGTGTTGGTACTGTTCATATTCGGGTTTTATCTGTTCAAGTGCAAGAACATGCGTTTGATATTCCTGAAGTTTTTCCTGTTTTTGTGTTTCCAGTATTTGGATATGTTCATAAAGTTCTGTCATGTTCTGATGTTTTATGCAGAATTCATATCGGTTAAAATCAGTCAGGTAGGGTTGATAGTGTTCTTCTGCCTGTATTTTATCCTGCCGTATTTTCTCAATGGCTTTGTTGATTTCCTGAATTTTAATATGTCGGTTGTACTGTTGCTGAAAATTTTCAAGTGCATTTTTGGTGTCTTCCAGCAATTTTTCCAATGCTTCTGTATTCTGTCGGATTTCGGTTTTTTCTTCATCAGTAAGCGGAGTAAAATTGGAAAGTTTAGTTTGCAACTCTTTGAGTTTTTCTTTTTCCCGTTTATGAATCTGAAAAGTGAGTTTAGATACCTCACTGAATTTTTCTGTACCTGTAATATACTCTAAAATACCTGCTTTTTCGTTTTGGTCTGCTTTAAGAAAAGCGGCAAAATTTCCTTGCGGGAGTATAACAGAACGTATAAACTGACTGTATTTTAATCCTATGGCTTTTTCTATAACAGGTTCTATTTCTTTTTCTTTAGTGGCAATAATTTTTTTGGGATTTTGTCTAATATCTGCTACTTCACGCTTGGCAGTATCCAAAGTTCCAGTTTTTGTATAGCGTATACTCCACCTGAAAGCATATTTTATATTGTCATTACCCAGAAAAGTAATTTCAGTAGCGGCTTCTTTTTCTCTGTAAGTAATAACGCGTTCTTTTGGGGCTTCGTTTGTACCGTTGCCATAGCGAAAGACCCTGCCGTATAATGCCAGGGTAATGGCATCTAAAATAGTTGTTTTTCCTGCACCCGTAGGCCCTACAATAGCAAACAAACTATGGGTAGCAAAAGGTTCTTTTTCAAAATCAATAAAAAATTCTCCTTTAAGGGAATTAAGGTTTTTGATACGAACAGATAAAATTTTCATACAATAGTTTGCAGGCAAAAATAACAAAAATCATAGAAAAATAACAAATATGTTAGTTTTTTAAGTACAAAAAATCAGATGTACCCCTGCTGCCTTAAAAAGCAATTCACCACAGAGAAAACAGAAACACTTCTCTGTAGTGAAAAAGTAATGTCTGTAGGGTAGAGTTAATCTGTTTCTTCCAACTCGCTTTTGAGTATATCCATAACTGCAATAATTGTTTCCTCTTCTAGCTCGGTGCGACGTACTAATTCATCTACGGAGAGGGCTAATACATCTCTTGCGGTATCACAGCCGATGCGTTTAAATTCTTCAATCACCCATTCTTCTATTTCATCAGTAAATTCTACAAGGTCTACATCTTCTATGTCTGCTTCGCCTTCGCGAAGTACGTCTATTTCATAACCCAGCAGTTTGGAAGCTAATTTTATATTTTGTCCATTTTTACCTATTGCGAGAGAGATTTGGTCTGCGGGGAAGTAAGCCACAATGCGTTTTTCTTTTTCGTGTACTACTACATTGGTAGCTTTGGCAGGCTGTAAGGCGCGCTGTGTCATCAGCCCTACATTGTTGCTAAAAGGAATAACATCTATGTTTTCACCTCTGAGTTCACGTATAATTCCCTGAATTCGTGAGCCTTTTGTACCCACACACGCACCTACAGGGTCAATGCGGTCATCATAGCTTTCTACGGTAACTTTGGCACGTTCTCCTGGGTCGCGAACAATATTTCGGATAACTATCAGTCCATCTTGAATTTCGGGTACTTCTACTTCTAACAGTCTTCTCAAAAACAAGCCGTCTGCACGGGAGAGAATAACCTTATAGATATTGTTCTGATGCTGTATTTTAAGGATAACCGCACGAATTAAATCGCCTTTTTTGAAATTATCTTTGGGAATCCATTCGCTACGGGGCAGAGTAAGTTCATACCACATGCCTGTTTCTGCCTGATGTTTTACCAAAATCTCATTTCTATTTACTTGATGCACTTCACCTGTAATGATTTCACCTACTAATTCTTTGTAATGTTCATTCATGCCAATTTGCTCTATATCTTTTACTTTCTGAGCGAGAATTTGTTTTACTGTTCCAATTACTCTGCGCCCAAAACTGTCAAACTTGCGAATTACGGCTACTTCTTCGAAAAGTTCGTAATCATCATCAATTTTTTGGGCTTCGGAAAGGGGTATTTCAAACAGTTCATTTTCAAAATCATCATCAGCTACTACGGTACGTACATGCATAGCCTGAACATCACCCTTGTCAACGTTCACAATTACTTTGAAAGGTTCATCTGTACCAAATTCTTTTTTGAGCATGTAGCGGAATACATCACTTAAAATACCCGTAAACGTAACGCGGTCTATATTTCTGCTTTTTGCAAACTCATGAAATGTTTCTATCAACATTTCGGCAGTAATTTCATTTTGTTTTTTTCTTTTTGCCATATTCTATAAGATTATTTTTGCACTTTGAATTTCAGTATAGGTAAAAGTCTTTTGAAAAGCAGGTGTTTTTTTCTTTTTGCTTGCGGGAATTTCCACTGTAAAATTCAGTTCTGTGGCTTCCAATAATTTTCCAAGATATTTTTCCTGTTCATTGACTTTAACTTCTATTTTTTTACCTGTATTTCTTAAAAATTGACGGGGAATAAGTGGTCTGTCCACTCCCGGAGAACTTACCTCTAAACGGTACAATTGTTCAAAAGCAGGAGAATTTTCTAGCACTTGTTCATATTGTCGGCTTATCTGACTACATTCTTCTATGCTGATACCTTTGTCTGTATCTATAAAAGCCACTACAATAAACCCGTTTCTGAACGGTTTTACCTTTACTTCCAAGATAAAGTATTCAGGCTGAGTGGATAAAACCTGTTCTAATAATTGTTGAGCTATCTGTGTTCTTTCTTCTAATTTCATACCTCTTTTACAATCAAAAAAGAGGGGCAGAAGCTCCTCTTTTTCAGAAAATCAGAAATTTTTGCAAAGATAGAAATAAGTTCTGAAAAATACAAACCGCACCAAAATTGCAGACATACCAGACTGAAAAATTTTGAACCTCATTTTTTTATTTTAATTTTGTACGCATGGCATTAAAATTTTCAGAATATCCTTATACAAGACCTGATATGCAGGTGTTAGAGAAAGAATTTTTTACAACTTTGAGCACATTTAAGCAAGTACAAAATTTTTCTGATGCGATTTCAGCAATAGAACAAATTACTATACTACGAAAGAATTTTGATACTTTAGCCACTATTGCCTCCGTACGATATACGTTAGATACTCAAAATACACAGTATCAGGCTGAACAAGAGTTTTTTGATACTCAATATCCTATTTATCAAGGTTGGATTACTGAATTTTATAAGGTTTTGTTAAATCACTCATTAGCAAATTCTCTTAAAGTACATTACGGTGAACAGATATTCAAATTAGCAGAATCAGCTGTCAAAACGTTTAATGACACTGTTATTGAAGAGTTACAAAGAGAAAATGCACTGACAAGTGAATATACTAAACTTATTGGTTCTGCTCAAATTGAATTTGAAGGCAGAACGTATAATTTAGCAGGTTTAGTGCCTTTTATGCAAGATATTGACAGAAACAGACGTATAAACGCACACAAGGCATATCTTTCTTTTTTTGAGCAAAATAAAGATAAATTAGATGATTTATTTGACCAATTAGTTAAGATACGTACTGTTATTGCACAAAAATTAGGTTTTCAAAACTTTGTAGAATTAGCTTATTTGAGGCTCTCTCGTGTAGATTATACGCACAAAGAAGTAGCTTTATATCGTGAATATATTCATAAATATGTAGTTCCTTTGGTAGCAGAGTTACAAGAACGAAAACGCAAACGTTTAGGGTTAGATACTTTGTATTTTTATGATGAAAAATTAAAATTTAAATCGGGCAATCCTAAACCAAAAGGAGACCCTGAATGGATTTTAGAACAAGGTAAAATAATGTATAAAGAACTTTCCAAAGAAACAGGCGAGTTTTTTGAATTTATGCAACAGCATGAACTTATGGACGTAGTGAACCGAAAAGGTAAAGCATCAGGGGGATATTGTACGTATTTTAGTTTGTATAATGCACCCTATATTTTCTCTAATTTTAATGGTACTACGCATGACGTAGAAGTGCTTACTCATGAAGCAGGACACGCTTTTCAGGTGTATTGTAGCCAAAATCAGGCTTTGCCTGAATACTACTTTCCTACTTATGAAGCCTGTGAAATTCATTCTATGAGTATGGAATTTATTACGTGGAGGTGGATGGAATTGTTTTTCAAAGAAGACACAACTAAATTTAAATTTGACCATATCAGCAGTGCTTTGACATTTTTACCGTATGGTGCTATGGTAGACGAGTTTCAACACATTATTTACCAAAACCCTGATTTAACACCAAAAGAACGAAAAAAACTATGGCAAGAGTTAGAAAAAAAATACTTACCTTATCGTAAGTATGATGAGGCATCTTTTGCTAGTGAGGGCGGAATGTGGCAAGCCCAAAGCCATATCTATGCTAATCCATTCTATTACATAGATTACACACTTGCACAAATTTGTGCTTTACAATACTGGACGTGGTATCAAGAAAACCCTGAAGAGGCTTGGCAAAGCTACCTGAACCTATGCAGACAAGGTGGAAGCAAATCTTTTTTAGAATTAGTAGAAATAGGACGGTTGTCTTCACCCTTTGATGAAGAAACTATGAGCAGTGTTGTAAAAAATGCTTATCTGTGGCTGAAAGATATTGCAGATGAAACCTTATAGGTTTTATATTGTTACCTATATTTTGAAAACTTGTATTGGTCTTTAATTTGCGTTTCAAAAAACTCTATTTTAGACGGTGCATCTAAAAAACTTGTGTATATTTCCTGGGGTACATCAAAATAGCGGTACATGGAATCGCTTTTGAAACCTATTTCTAATGTAGAAGTTTTTGCTTCGTATTTGATATATTTTACCTTTTCGCAGGTAACAAACACTTTATTTGCCATAACAGAAAAAGAATTATAACACAATGTTAACGCATTATTAATAAAAAAGCAAATTTTTATGTATCATATTTTTGTAACTGTTTCAAAATAATCTGAAAATCTTTTGGGTAAGGAGCAGATACCTCATATTTTCCAAAAGAATTTTCAAAGCGAATGCGGTGTGCGTGCAACTGAAAACGTTTGTTAAGAGGTTTTTCTTCTTCATCAAGAGATATTTTGTAGTTTTTGCGTTTGATTTGAGAGAGGAAAAGGTCTTCTCCCCCGTACAGGGAATCTCCGACAATAGGCGTGCCGTAGTATGCCAAATGTACACGTATCTGATGCGTTCTGCCTGTGATAGGTTTGCATTCCAACAATGTATAATGCTTAAAATTGGCTATACTGATGATAGCCGTAATGGCTTCTACTCCGTTTTGCTTGTCTACTTTGGTTTTGGTAGGGTTATCTATGTTAAGTGGTAAATCTATCACTATGGGTTCGGTAATATGATGTACTCCCTTAACAAGTGCATGGTAATACTTGTTTACCAATCGTTCATGAAAGAGGTAAGAGAGTTCTCTGTGTGCATCTACATGTTGAGCGGCTACGAGTACTCCACTGGTTTCTTTATCTAATCTGTGGCAGAGGTTGGCATTAGGATAGTTTTCTTTTAACCACTGTTGTATGTTATGTGCAGATGGATTACCACGTTCTGGTACCGAGGCTATACCCGCAGGCTTATGGATAAAAAGATAATGCTCATTTTGATATAAAATGTATATTTCTGTTTTGTGATTTGCCATAGCTGAATATAAATTTGAATGTAAAAATAATAAGAACATGTGTTTTGCGTGAGGCATGCGGTGGGTGTGCGTAAGCACAGTACGAAGCATTGCGAAGTACCGAAGCGTTAGCGTAGCCCAAAGCACGCCGACCTTGCTTGCATGAGCGCAGCGAAACGCAAGCAAGGACACGCCCTAATAAGATAAAATCTTTTCTATACCTTGTTTTAACCTTGATTTTGCTAAAAATTGCTGTTCTAACTGTATATTAAAAGGTACGGGAGTATCTAACGAGGTTACACGCATAATAGGAGCATCTAAATAAGTAAAGGCTTTTTCTGCCATAGTTGCGGCAATTTCACCACCTATGCCACCTGTATGGGTATCTTCATGTAAAATAAGTAATCTATTGGTTTTTTTAACAGAGTTTTCAATGGTTTCGTAATCCAATGGGGCAAGACTGCGCAAGTCTATGATTTCTATGCTGTTTTGGTCAAAATGAGTTTTGCAAATATCTACTGCCCAGTGTACCCCTGCACCATAGGTAACAATGGTCAGGTCTGTACCTTGTTGTATTATATTGGCTTTACCTATGGGAATGGCATACATAGCTTGGGGAATTTCATTTTCTACACTTCGGTAGAGAGCTTTATGCTCAAAAAACATTACGGGAGAGGGGTCAAGAAGGGAAGCTATCAATAAACCTTTGGCATCATACGCATTAGAGGGATAGACTACTTTTAACCCTGCTACGTGTGTAAACCATGCTTCATTACTCTGTGAGTGAAAAGGTCCTGCACCTACTCCCGCACCTGTGGGCATACGAACCGTTACATTCGGAGAGTGTCCCCAGCGGTAGTAGTTTTTAGCAAGATTATTGACAATTTGATTAAATCCGCAGGTTACAAAGTCAGCAAATTGCATCTCAACCATTACATCATAACCTTTAAGCGTTAGCCCTAATGCCGCACCTATTGCCCCTGATTCTATAATAGGCGTGTTCCTTACACGGTTTTTGCCAAATTTTTCTACAAAACCTTGCGTAATTTTGAATACTCCCCCGTATTCTGCAATATCTTGTCCCATTAAAATAAGTTTAGGATTATGTTCCATCATCTGGTACAAACCTTCACTAATAGCATCAATCATGCGTTTTTTATGAGTAGGCTGAGCTTCAAAGGTATAAAATCCTTTTATGCGGCTATCGTCATTGAGATACACATCATTGAGTTCTTTTTCTAAATTTGGAATAATATCAGGTTCATTGAACATGAAGCTAAGCGCCTCTTCCATTTCTTTCTTTATGTCCTCATAAAATTCATGTTTGAGTTCTTCGGTGAGGATTTCTTGTTCAAAAAGATAGTTTTCATAATTCGTAATGGGGTCTTTTTGTTTCCATTCTTCAAATAGATGCTGTGGAACATATTTAGTACCTGAGGCTTCTTCATGTCCGCGCATACGGAAGGTCATAGATTCTACGATAACAGGGCGGGGTTTAATTCGCATGCTATCCACAAGTTCTTTTATAGTGTGATATACTTCTAATACATTGTTGCCATCAATTTTTATACCTTCTATACCATAACCAGGGGCTTTGTCTACAAAACTTTTACAGCGGTACTGTTCGTTGGTAGGGGTAGAAAGTGCATATCCGTTGTTTTCTATAAGAAAAATGACGGGTAAATCCCATACTGCGGCTAAGTTTACAGCTTCATGAAAATCTCCTTCGGAAGCACCTCCATCACCGCAATAAGCTAAAGCAATATTTTTGTCCCCATCTAATAAGCTACCAAGCGCGACGCCATCAGCTACACTTAACATAGCCGCAAGGTGAGAAATCATGCCAATAATTTTGTATTCAGGAATGCCAAAATGAAAAGAACGTTCTCTGCCTTTGGAAAACCCGTATTCTTTACCTTGCCACTGACAAAATAAACGTTTTAAGTCTACTTTACGGGCAGTAAACACCCCAAGATTTCTGTGTAAAGGAAAGATAAAGTCATTTTTATGTAAAGCCAAGGTACTTCCTACGGCGATAGCTTCCTGCCCAATACCTGAAAACCATTTAGAAATGCGGTTTTGCCGTAAAAGAATGAGCATTTTTTCTTCTATAATGCGGGGTTTAACCAATTCTTTATAGATAGCTAAAAGGGCTTCATTGCTTAGTGATTTTTTGTCAAAGTTCATAGAATAATTTATTTATGCCACAATATTAACAAAAAACGGATTACTCGTTGTCTAAAATTTGAACAGTGAAAACAAGACTGTTTTTATACGAGCGTTTTGCCTTCAAATACTTTCATGGCAGGACCTATAAGGTTAATACTACCATTTTGAAGGAACTGTACTATCAAATTACCACCTTTGGTTTTTACAATAACTTCTGCAAGGTTTTGTCTACTTAATGTCAGAAAAGACAAAGCTGATGCTACTACGCCTGTACCGCAAGATAATGTTTCTGCTTCTACACCGCGTTCATAAGTGCGCACATAAATTTTGTCTTTATCCAAAACTTGAACAAAGTTTACGTTTGTCCCATTAGGTTGGTAGTCTGTACTATTGCGGATTTTTTTGCCTATGAGTGTAACATCTGTATTTTCTACGTCAGAAACAAACTGGACATGATGCGGTGAACCTGTATTGACAAAAAAATTAACTTCATTGTGTAACTGTTTTACTTCGGGTTTTTGGTTAAGTAAGGTAAGTTCTATAAAGTCATTAGATAAGACTCTGAATGGATACAAAGTGTTTTCATGAATAAAAGTACCTTCATCTTTACATATACCGAGTTTTTTGGCAAAGACCACTGCACATCTACCTCCGTTACCGCACATACTTCCTTTTTTCCCGTCAGCATTGTGATAAATCATTTCAAAGTTAGCTTTTTCATGGTTTCTGATGAGTATTAGTCCGTCTGCACCGATACCAAATTTTCTATCACAAAGAAGCCTGAATAGTTCTTCTGTACTTTGAGTATATTTTTTTTCACGGTCATCTATGAGAATGAAGTCATTACCTGTTCCTTGAAATTTACTAAATAGAATTTCGTTTAGTTGTTTTAGCATGGCATACAAAAATACATATTTTTGCATTCAAGATTTATGGAAGAGGTTATAAAGTTTGTGGGTATTTTTTTATTGAGTATGATACAGTATAAGTTAGCTTTAATCAGTGTAATTTCGGTGAAAAAATGGCATATTGCGGTACAGTTTATTTGTGTAACTTCAGGGTATATGACTATGACGGTATTAGTATGTTTTTTTGAGAAACAAGTAAGACATGCGCTTCAATGGATACGGTGTAAATTTACTAAAAAACCTGTTTCGTTTAAGAAAAGGCGAAAAATGGTAAATTTTGCCCACAAATACGGAGTATGGGGCGTAGGTTTGCTTAGTCCTATTAGTTTGGGGGCGTTAGTGGGTAGTGTAGTTGCGGTATCTTTGGGTGGTCATAAAAAAGAAGTTATTCTGACGTTTCTGACAGGTTGTTTAATTTGGACAATAGTGATTTTAGGACTGTCTGATGTTATACATTCGTTCCTGTAATGAGGGTGTAGGTGATATATTTTCTTTTTTGCTCAAAGTACGATAAAAAAACAGGTTCTTTTTTATAGAACCTGTTTTCTGTGTAATGCAGATGAATGTTATTAAAAACGGAAGTGTGCAAAGGCTTTGTTGGCTTCTGCCATACGGTGAACCTCTTCTTTTTTCTTAACTGCTGCGCCTTCGCTTTTGGAAGCAGAAATAATCTCAGCGGCTAATTTTTCTTCCATGCTTTTTTCGTTGCGTCTGCGGGCATAAGTAATAAGCCATTTCATACCAAGGGACTCTCTGCGTTCAGGGCGAACTTCGGTAGGCACTTGAAAGTTTGCACCCCCTACGCGTCTGCTGCGTACTTCAAGTACGGGCATTATGTTGTTTAAAGCACGTTTGAATACCTCCAAGCCGTTTTCCCCTGATTTTTGGGTGACTATATCAATGGCGTTATAGAATATTTTGTATGCAATAGATTTTTTGCCGTCCCACATAAGATTGTTTACAAATTTTGTAACCATCTCGTCATTAAATTTTGGGTCAGGCAGTACGTATCTTTTTTTAGGTTTGGATTTTCTCATAGCTTATTTTTTACCTCCTTTTCCTGTATTTGCGGCGGGAACATTGGCTTTAGGACGTTTAGCACCGTATTTAGAACGACCTTGTTTTCTGTCTTTTACACCAGCAGTATCCAAAGCACCGCGAATAATATGATAACGCACCCCAGGTAAATCTTTTACACGACCTCCCCTAATAAGTACAATAGAGTGTTCTTGCAGATTGTGTCCTTCTCCAGGAATATAAGCCGTAACCTCAAACTGGTTGGTTAAACGTACGCGGGCTACTTTTCTTTGGGCGGAGTTTGGTTTTTTGGGCGTAGTAATGTATACGCGTGTGCATACCCCGCGCTTCTGAGGGCATTCTTTCATCGCAGGCGACTTACTTTTATAAGTAACAGGTTTTCTACCTAATCTCACTAATTGTTGTATCGTTGGCATTGCAAACAGTTTATTTTCAAATGGACTGCAAAAGTAATATCTTTTTTCTATATGTCAAATTATTTTTTTGATACTATAAAGTTTATCCTCAAAAAGGCACTTTGTCTTTGAGCAGGATACACAAAGTCCATTATATTTGCGGCTTGATGAAAAAAATTATTGTATAAAATTATTTATCAGCCGTTTATTAATCGGATACTGCGCAATATCAACAAATGGCTGTATCCCCGTTTTACAAAGTTCCGTCTGCAACCCTCTGGGTGTGTACGATTTACTCTTAATAACGGTAAAACTATGAAACTGAATACAAACTAGACGGATTATGTGAGTTTTTTAACTTTTTGGGAAGGATTGTATGAATATGAGTTTATATGGATTTTTGAAAAAATCATTTCGGAGTGTAATGGTTTTTTAGATATATAGGTGCGAATACAGGACTTTTTTCTTTGATAGCTTCCAAAAACAACTTGAATACTATTTCACTGGCTTTTGAACCCTCCCCTGACACACATAGTTTTCTTGAAAAAAATATAGCCATTAACAAGGTAAGTGAACATGTAAAAGCATATCCGTATGCTGTAAGCAATATAGAAGCGAATTTAGAGTTCTATAAGGTACATAATCCAAAATACCCCGATATACCCAATTTAAGCGGTGCGGCAAGTCTAGTGTATGCTAATGCGGAACATAAAAAAATATCTGTTCAAACTGTAAATATTGATACTTTTCTTGAACAAAACCACCCTAAACTTCGCATAGATTTTGTAAAAATTGATGCGGAAGGGGCTGAAGCGGATATTATTCAAGGAATGCTGCAAACGATAGAAAAATACAAACCGATTATTACCTGTGAAATACTACTTAATGACATAGGACAAAATATTCAAGATTTACTTAAAGAAAGAGGTTACAAATTTTATTTGCCTGTTAGCAAAGAAAAACTATCTAAAACAGACACTGTACAATATAAAAAAAACGTAGATATACGTAATATATTCTGCGTTCCTGACGAAAAGTATGAATGGATAAAAGAATTTGTTACTGATTAGATTTTGTTACATACTATAAATAGAACGGTATTTTATTGCACTTTGCAAAATCTATTCTATCTTTGTAGTGTTTTTGTTATTTACAATGTTCAAAAAAATATTTCCTTACATAGCTCTGGCTATGTTATTGATACTTATAGACCAAGCCATAAAAATATACATTAAAACCAACTTTGACCTCGGGGAAGAAAGAAAAATACTAGGCAATTTCTTTAAACTGCATTTTATAGAAAATCCGGGTATGGCATTTGGTATGAGCTTCGGACCTGGAATGGGTAAATTTCTCCTTTCCTTGTTTTCTATTCTGGCTGTGGGGGGAATTGTGTATTTTCTTATCTATGCTATAAAAAACAAACGTCCCAAAGGTTTAGCTATAAGTATAGCCTGTATTCTTGGGGGTGCTATAGGTAATATCATAGACCGTGTGTTTTATGATGTTCTTTTTGATAACCGGGGGGCTTTTCCTGACGGTAAAAGAGAGTATATGTTCGGTGAAGTAGTAGATATGTTTTATTTTGATATATGGCATGGTGAAATAGGCGGTATGTATGTTTCTCTATGGCCTATATTCAATTTTGCAGATTTGGCTATTTCTGTGGGCGTGGTAAGTATTCTTATTTTTCAGAAACGTTTTTTGGGTATATCCAAGGAAAATAAACAAAAAGCCGCCGCAGAATTATCCACAGAGGTTAAAACAGATACTTCTTCAGCTAATCCTTAAATAGAAAGACAGTTTTTTATCATACTAGCTAAGTTGGCTGTTTCAGCAGGCTTGGGCAAAAAATATAAATTGGGATTGTCTTGTATCATCTTTTCTACTTCATAGTTGAGGGTAGCACTCATCATTATAATAGGTATAGGTTTGTGTCTGTGAATTTCACGTGCAGTTTCCAAGCCGTTCATCAGTCCTAGAATATGAAAATCCATCAGAATTATATGCGGGTTATGGGTATGGAAGCATTGCAAGGCATCTTCGGAGGAACTTACAATCCCACACACAGAAAATCCTGACCGTTCTATCTGACGGTTAAGCACAAAAGCCATAGCAGGTTCATCTTCTACAATAAGTACTTGAATGTGTTTCATTACAACAGCAAAGTTAATCTTGTTAAAAGATACTACGAGTTTAATACCATACACAGTACGAAATAAAGTTGCATAAAGTTACATAAATATAAAAAAATATACTGTATTTTTACCTTATGAACCCCTCAGCGTTAGATGAGTTAAGAGAAAAAATTTTTGCTCTTGACCAAGAAATGATAGTATTACTGGCAAAAAGAATGCAATATGTCGAAGAGATAGGCAAAGTAAAAAGAGAAAAAAATTTACCTTTTGAAGACCCTGTTTATTTTCAATTTTCACTGAAAAAAAAACAGTTTTATGGGGAGAATTTCGGATTAAGTCCTGACGAAATTAAACTTTTTTTTGAACTCTTGCAGGACTTATCCATAAACAGAATGAAAAAAGATGTATCTTTGTAATCAAAATAAAGAATATGAATACAAGAATGCTGTATTTTGTGATATTTTTAGGTCTGATTGGGCAGGTTTTTTCTGCATTCGCACAAGAACTTAATCAAAGTGTGCAAAAAATAGGTATAGCCAAAGGAGAACCTGCCCCTAATATCATTGCATTAGACAATCATGGAAACCCTTTTTTGCTTTCTTCAAAGTTAAAAATTGCTCCTACAGTAGTAGTATTTTATAGTGGGCAGTGGTGCAAACCCTGTACTGATGAACTGAAGCAAATTCAGAAAGAACTGTATCCCAAACTCAAAGACAAAGGTGTATACCTGATTGGGGTTACTTCGGAACTACCTGATGTCATTGACCAGATTAGTAAAAATCTTGGTGTAGAATTTCCGCTTATTCATGACAGGAGCCACCTCATTATGGACGCCTACCGCACCTCCATCACCTATAATACCACAGCAGGAAGTGGTCTTCCTGTGGAAGACTCCAATATGCTTCATAAATATGCCGGAGAAAAAGACTATACTATCACCTTCACGGCTATTTATGTTATCGGCAGGGGAGGTAGAGAAGGCAAAGAACGTTACGTGTATTATGCAGACGTAAACCCTGACTTTAAACCGAACCCAAAAATTGATCAAATCAATGCCGCCGTGGAAGAAGCCTTACAATTTCATGCAAAACACCCTATTAAAAAAGATGAGGAAAAGCACAAATAAATCCGTTGCATCATGATACGCGAAGATACCTATAAGCTCAAAGGGTTGAGAAAGCAATTAGTAGAGGAGTTAAAACAAAAAGGTATTCAGGATAAAAGAGTACTTCAGGCTATCGAAAACGTTCCAAGACATTATTTTGTCAGTGCAGGATTAGAAGAACTTTGTTACAAAGACCAGGCTTTGCCTACACTTGCCCGGCAAACTATTTCCCAACCTTATACCGTAGCCTACCAGACACAGTGTCTGGATATTCAGAAAGGGGACAAAGTGCTTGAGATAGGTACAGGTTCAGGCTATCAGGCGGTAATACTCGCCGCCCTTGGAGCAAAAGTATATACTGTTGAACGGATTGAACTATTGTATGAACATACCTCTGCCCTGCTGGCCACTTTTAATATGGATATTTTCTGCAAACTCGGTGACGGCACACTCGGCTGGCAAGAAAATGCCCCTTTTGACAAAATTATTGTTACTGCCGGTTCTCCGGACATACCTCAAAATTTAATACAGCAACTTGCTGTAAATGGAAAAATGGTTATCCCCGTGGGCAAAAAAGACTGTCAGACCATGACATTAGTACATAAAAATGAGGAAAACAATGTCAGAATGACCTACTTGGATACGTTCAGGTTTGTACCTTTACTCGGAGAACAGGGCTGGACAGAATGAGAAAACCATAACTTTTTTTCTGCTTTTGAAACAAAAAATATAATATTGCCGTTACTTTTTGAGACATAACAAGGATAAACTCATACAAATCTAAATATGAAAACAAAAATAGAACACTACAGAGACTTAGAAGTCTGGCAAAGAGCCTTTCGTTTGGCTACCCAGGTAGCTACAAAATATGAAAATTCAGACCTTGCTCAAAAAAGCCATATTGTTAAAGGTCTGATTGAAAAATCTCTCCAGATTCCTGCACTTATCAGCGAAGGTTTTCTAAGAGGGGTATTACCTGAATACGTAGCCTGCCTGAAATCTGCAAGACATATTGTATCTGAAATAGACATCACTCTCCAGATTTTACCCGTACTCAATATGGCAACCGAAGAAGAACTTCAAGAACTCTCCTCCGAATATGAAATCGTAGCCCGCCAAATTTCCACATTAACCAGCATTTTAAGCAAAAAAATACCCACTAAATCTAATAACACTTACAGAAATAAAACACAGAATAACTCCTCTAACTCAAACCACCAGCAGACAGAACAAAATAAATTTAATTCCGATTTTGAATTTTAATTTCACAAAGCATGACAAAAAGTCATGCTTTTTTAATGGCATACAGATTGATACTTTTTACTGCATGAAAACAAATTCATTTCAACAACAGTTTAACGAAAAATTCAACCGGTTTTTCAGCGATGTACAAAAAGAGTTTTATTCACAGAAGACCTTACAAGTAGATGCCAATATTGTTTCGCTGGCAGACAAATATATCATAGAAATAGAACTGCCCGGGGTAAAAAAAGAAGACATCAGAATCACTCTGGAAGACGAACATCTTACTATACAGGGTAAAAAACAAAGAAAATCCTATGAAAATGAAAAACTCATACAGGTAGAACGCCAACAAGGCGATTTCAAGCGTATGTTCAAAATCAATGAGGATATAGATGCTCAAAACATTAAGGCCAAATTTGAAGAAGGGGTACTCTATATTACCCTGCAAAAAGTACAGGCAGAAAAAGAAAAAGAAACCGTTATCACCATTGAATAAAAAATATTCTTAAAAAAATTTGAAAAAACTCAATAAGGCACTTAACTTTGCCCCATAATCAAATTTACAAGTATCATGCTTAAATACATTTCTGGCAGTATTGCTTTGTTTTCGCTACTGTTTTTAATAGCTTGTGGGGATATAAAAAAACCCGATGTCAGCAAAGAAGAAGGTACAGGTTTAATAAAAGAATTTATGACCCTTCGGTTAAATAAAGATTTTAACACTATTGTTAATGGCAAAAACAAAACTCCTTGCCTCAGCAAAAAGTTTTTACAGCGCTACACTCCCATAGACAACCCTTACGACAAAACCCGCGGCACCCAGCTCAACGAGTCTGTACTGAGAGAAAAACTATTCTTTCTCAATGACCCTCAGATGGTAGACTATGAAATGAACGAAGGTACAAACACAGACAAAAGCGTTGGTGCCCGTTTTGGAAGAGTGTACACCGTAAAAATAAAGCTCAAATATGAAGACGGTAGAGATGGCGGATATATTGTAGAAAGAATTGTGGTGGGCAAAGATGAAAATAAGATGCCTGTTATTGAGGAAATTGAATTGGTAGAAAGACAAGTAAAATAGTCTTAAAACTGTTTTCAATCAATCTCTCCCACTATTTAATTAAAGAAAGGACAAGTACATTATGAGTAAAATTATCGGTATTGATTTAGGCACCACAAACTCCTGTGTGGCAGTTATTGAAAATAACAAGCCCGTAGTTATCATTAACGAAGAAGGCTGGCCTACTACCCCCTCCGTAGTTTCTTTTACAGATAACGGAAACGGGGAACGTAAAGTAGGAGAATCCGCAAAACGTCAGGCGGTTATGTTTCCTCAAACTACTATTTATTCTATTAAGCGTTTTATGGGTAGGTTCTATGATGAAGTAACCGAAGAGATAAAAAATGTACCATACAAAGTGGTACGTGGAAGTAACAACACTCCACGTGTACAGATTGGTGACAGAGAATACACCCCTCAGGAAATCTCTGCTATGATACTTCAGAAAATGAAACGTACCGCAGAAGAGTATCTTGGCCATGAAGTAAAAGATGCGGTTATTACTGTACCCGCCTACTTTAATGACGCACAGCGCCAAGCTACCATTGAAGCAGGACAGATAGCAGGGCTTAATGTAAAACGTATTGTCAATGAACCTACCGCAGCCGCACTTGCTTTTGGCTTAGATAAAATGAACAAAGACATGAAAATTGCCATATATGATTTAGGCGGAGGTACTTTTGATATTTCTATTCTTGAACTCGGTGCAGGTGTATTTGAAGTAAAATCTACCAATGGAGATACCCACCTCGGCGGTGACGACTTTGACAAGGTAATTATTGATTGGATGGCCCAAGAGTTTATGAAAGATAACCCTAAAACAGACCCCCGAAAAGACCCTATGGCACTACAACGCTTACGGGACGAAGCCGAAAAAGCAAAAAAAGAACTCTCTTCCAGCACTCAATATCAAATAATGCTCCCCTATCTTATCCCCGTAGATGGTATACCTAAGAACCTTGTGGCTACTCTCACCCGTGCTAAATTTGAACAACTCTGCGAACATCTGGTACAACGTACTATTGAACCTTGCCGAAAAGCATTAGAAGACGCGGGCCTAAAACCCGAAGATATTGACGAAGTTATTCTTGTAGGTGGTTCTACCCGCATTCCCCGCATACAGCAAGAAGTAGAAAAATTCTTTGGCAAAAAACCGAATAAAAGCATTAACCCTGACGAAGCTGTTGCTCTTGGCGCCGCTGTGCAAGGTGCTATCCTTAACAAAGATATTCAAGGAATGGTACTCCTTGACGTTACTCCACTCTCTCTCGGTATTGAAACTATGGGCGGCGTAATGACCAAAATTATTGAAGCTCAAACCACAATTCCCGTGAGTAAATCCGAAGTCTTCACTACTGCCGCAGACAACCAAAGTTCCGTAGAAATACATGTTTTACAGGGAGAAAGACCCCTCGCTATCCAAAATCGTACTCTCGGCAGATTCCACCTTGATGGTATCCCTCCTGCACCTAAAAATGTACCTAAAATTCGTGTAAAATTTGATATAGATGCTAATGGTGTTCTTAGCGTGACTGCTACTGACGAAGGTACAGGCAAAGAACAAAAAATCCGTATAGAAGCATCATCAGGGCTGAGTAAAGAAGAAATAGAACGCATGAAAAATGAAGCCAAAGCTAATGAAGCCGAAGACAAACGCCTCAAAGAAGAAATTGAAAAAATGAATCAGGCAGACAACCTCATTTACACTACGGAAAAACAACTCTCCGAGTACAAAGACAAAATTTCTGAACCCAACAGAAATGCCATAGAAGCCGCACTCAACGAACTCAAAGAAGCCCATAAAACTCGTAATATTGCAGGTATTGATGCCGCTATGGCAAAACTTAATCAGGCTTGGCAAACAGCTTCTACTGAAATATACAACGCTCAACAAAATCAAAATGCACAGCAAAATACCCAAAAAAACACTAATACAAATACAGGTAACTCTAATTCTGATGGTAATATCACAGACGCAGATTACGAAGAAGTAAAATAATAGCTAAAATTGCCAAAATAGATAAGGTAGGATAATAATCCTGCCTTATTTTTTTATCAACCTTTTCAAAACACAAAATAACTATATTTTACCCATAGAACACTTAACAACAGTAAATAACTGATAAATACAAAAGGTATTGATACGTAAAAAGTAGGTTTAATCTGTTTTTTTCTATATAAATACGTTGCTAACATCATTTTTTCAATCAAATAAGCAACTACCGTAGCCATAGCAACGCCGTACATTCCCCAAAAATATGCCCCTATTATAGAGAATAAAACATTGACAAATAATTCAATACACGTAATCATAAATTGTATTTTGTCTAATCCCAAACCTAATAGAATACTATTTGCAAATATAAATCGGCTGACTACCAAAAGTAACATAATATCAAAGACAAAACTGCTCTGAATATATTGACTTCCATACACATATCCATATACAGGTGTGGAAATGCATATAAGTAAAATAGAAATACTTACACTAATCACTAAATATTGAGAACTTCTATGCTTAACTTTATGCAGTACTTCGTTCAACTTTTCTTTTTTAGAGTGTGCTATGCTTTGTGTTATCCATAAAGACAAACTATTTGCCATTATAGTAAATATAGGTATCTCTCTTGCACCATAACGGAACTGCGCTAAAATTTCCTTATTAAACAAAAAATCTACTAAAAACCCATCTATATACTCCGCACTGCCTGCTACTAAAAAAGTAAGCATCAACCATGACAAACTATTAAAAAACGACCTATGCAACTTTACAAAATCAAAAGGAATGTATATAACGCAAAATATCATACGTATAACTAATATACCTATCCAAGCTGCATAAACAGCCCATAAAGAATGAGATAAATATGCCGTTAGAGTAACTACCATCACCCATGTCCCATAAAAAAAAATACTATACCTAATAAGACTTTTACTTTTTTTTTGCCCTATCCAATACATTTCTAACAGCGTTCCAAATGGATAAAATAATACATATAGCCCCGAAAAAACGTACCCGCTATTCCAAAAACTGCATAAAAGAATACTTACAGATGCAAATGTGGATATAAGCAGAATAAAACTCGCATAATGGTTGTAAGAGTACGTATTCTTTTTTAAGAAGTGTGTCTGAATTGCTTGCAACCAAAAAAAAGTAACAAAATTAGCTATCAATAAATTTTTCTCTGTTATCCCTATCTGTTCAATAGAAAATATGCGACTCAATACCCAAAATATAAATAAAGTACTTCCAAAACGTATAAACTGATATATCTGGATACCGCCAAGCATGTGAATAAGAATACAAAACCTTGCAATATACATACGAACTACTGAAAAATATAACTATTACTAACTAACATGCTATCTACCAAAGCTCTGTATTATTTTTTTGAACTTTTTTTGTTTTTTGGGTTTACTATTCTATTTTTGCCAAAAAACCAAAATAAACCATGAATTACAAAGCCATTAGTCTGATATTAGAGAGCATTGTTAAGAGCTTTCCGTACTTTTTACCTGAAATCACCCTGAGTGCTTTCTTTCTGATAGCCATTATTGTAGACTTAGTAGTGGGCAAAAAAAATCAAATGATAACGCCTGTGATTGCCCTTATAGGACTTGCCATAAGTTTTGCCTTGTCTGCCATGCAATATAGTTTAATTCATGAGTTAATGGAAGCCAAAAAAGGAAGTGCTTTACCTTTATTTGCAGGTATGCTTACTTTGGATAGAGTAGCTGTATTCTTTAAACTTTTGTTTGTGGTATCAGGAATATTAGGTATAGCACTAACTTTAAATAGTAAAACTGCTGAAAATGCAAAGGGTATGGGTGAATTTTATGCTATTTTGCTTGCCGTAGTGCTGGGTATGAACTTGATGTCAATGGCTTCTAACCTATTGATGATGTTTATTGCCATAGAACTGGTTTCTTTGGGTTCTTATATTTTGGTTACTTACACTCGTACCAATCCAAAATCCGCAGAATCAGGGCTAAAATATGTGATTTATGGCGGAGTTTCCTCTGGATTTATGATTTATGGAATTTCCTTGTTGTACGGTTTTACAGGTACAATGGGCTTCAATATGCAGTTTGTAATGGGATTAGCAGAAATACCTTACACAGTTTTAGGCATTGCTGTACTGATGGTATTAGCAGGTATTGGATACAAAATAGCTATGTTTCCGTTTCATTTTTGGTCACCTGATGTATATGAAGGTGCGCCTACCCCTGTAACTGCCTTTTTAGCCGTAGGCCCCAAGGCTGCTGGTTTTGCCTTACTCATGAGATTTTTACTTACCTTCACTACTTCTATAAAAGGCGTTATTGTTCCAAGCCTTAATATGGACTGGGTGAGCATTATTGCTATTTTAGCTATGTTCTCCATGACATTCGGTAATTTCTCTGCTTTGTGGCAAAACAATGTAAAACGTATGCTTGCTTATTCCTCTATCGCACATGCGGGATACATGCTTATGGGTGTAGTAGCACTTTCTGTATTGGGTATCAGTTCTGTCATGTTTTATTTAACGGTTTATTTAATTATGAACATGGGCGCATTCGTTATTCTAACTATGATTACAGAGAAAATAGGTTCAGAAGACATACGCGATTTCAAAGGTTTAGGGTATAAAATGCCTGTTCTCGGTGCTTGTTTGGTTTTATTTATGGTATCTTTAACAGGACTACCCCCCACAGCAGGTTTTTCAGGTAAATTGATGCTCTTTCAAGGCTTGTATGAGGCATGGCGGGTAAATCCATACTCAAATACAACAGATATTCTCTTTTGGTTAATGGTAGTAGGAGTAATAAATAGCGTAGTTTCTTTATTCTACTATTTCAAAATACCGCTTTACATGTTTATTCGTGAAAACGCTGATGCACCTGAAATGAAACTTTCCACCCTCGGCACAGTGTTAGCTATTATGTTAGCTATACCTACTTTATTTATAGGCGTTTCCTTTAACTGGTTAATGGACTTTATTCAAAAGAGCTTTTCTTAATATAAACCAATATCTTTTTTTCAGGAAAGGTGTTGGTTGCACAGACTGATACCTTTCTTTCATTTTGTATTTTTTTATATTGACATAACGAATGGTAAAAACAAAAATAGCGGCAACAACAGTTGAAAACGAAAAAAGTACCGAAGATTTAATTGCTACAATCATAGAAGGTTTGCAAGATAAAAAAGGTAAAGACATAGTAATTATGGATTTAAGGCACTTATCTTCGGCTATCACGGATTATTTTGTGCTTTGTACAGGAGACTCAGATACCCATATCAAGGCTTTGTGTGACTCGGTTGAGGATAAAGTCAGGGAGGAACTCCAAGAAAAACCTTGGCATATAGAAGGCAAAGAGTTCAAAAAATGGATTCTTTTAGACTATATCTCCGTGATTGTGCATATCTTTTATCATGAACAAAGAAAATTCTATGCCTTAGAAGAACTATGGGGGGACGCCCATTTTACGTATCATGAAGATGTGAAATAAAACACAAAAGTCTTTGCGGCATTGTTTCTACTCGCTTGGTAAACATGCTGACCGTACGCTTTAAATTTGTATTTTTGCAATAATGAAACTGAATTATTCCTTGTTTTTGTTTGTGCTAACAAGCGTATTTTTTGTGTCTTGCAATAAAGAAAACGCCCCTGATTTAATTAAAAGTACTGGTGAGCAAAGAACAGTAACAAAACATTTAGAAGGCTACCATAGCATAAAAATATATGATCATATTGATATAGAACTTAAACATAGCAACGAATATAAAGCCGAGATTACCGCAGGTAAAAACCTTATTCCTAAAATTGAATTCAAGGTTAAAGACAGTTTACTTACCATAGAAAATAAAAACACAGCAAATTGGGTAAGAAGCTATAAAAAAAATGATGTTAAAGTAGTGTTATATTTACCTGTATTAAAAAACATAAGAATAGAGCAATTTGGTTCAGGTACAATTTATTGTAAAGATACGCTTAAAGCTAATCAAGTAAATATTGACATGCAGAGTAGTGGAGATTTTGATATTGTAATTGACTGTTTTAGGTTTGCTTGTGTACAGTATAGAAGAAATTACGGTAGCATCAAAGTGAAAGGAAAATGCACTCAACTCATTAACGTAAACGACGGAATAGGTGAGTTTAATAGTTTAAGTTTATCTTGCCAATATGCGAGAGTAGAGACTATCAACAAGGGAGAGAGTTATGCTTATGTACCAGGACCCCTTAAAGTGAGAATTATGGATACTGGGAATATTTATATTTCAGGTAATCCTAATCCTGTGGAATGGATAGAAAAAAAAGGTGGTGGAAATTTAGTATTGTTATAGCGTTATGCTAATATAAAGCAAAGAAGGACAAAAAGCGTCCTTCTTTGTTGCATATCTTACATTCTTAAAGATTACCTCTACGGGCTTGTTCTCTTTCTATGGATTCAAATAGAGCTTTAAAGTTTCCTTTTCCGAAAGAAGTTGCTCCTTTACGCTGAATAATTTCATAGAATACCGTGGGTCTATCTTGTACGGGTTTAGTGAATATTTGCAACAAGTAACCTTCATCATCACGGTCTACGAGTATACCCAAATCCTGCAGAATACTTACCTCTTCATCAATTTTACCTACACGGTCAGGTAAGTCCTCATAATACGTAGCAGGAACAGTCAAAAACTCTACGCCTCTTCTGCGAAGTTCGCTTACAGTAAAAATAATATCATCAGTAGCTACGGCGATATGCTGTACTCCAGGTCCGTGATAAAAATCTAAATACTCCTCAATTTGAGATTTCTTTTTACCCTCCGCAGGTTCATTGATAGGAAACTTAATGCGTCCATTTCCGTTACTCATTACTTTACTCATCAAAGCAGAGTATTCCGTGGAGATGTCTTTGTCATCAAAAGATATAATTTGTTTGAATCCCATAACATCTGCATAGAATTTTGCCCATACATTCATTTCATTCCAGCCCACGTTGCCTACGCAGTGGTCTACATACTTTAAGCCAATAGGTGCAGGATTATAATCACTTTTCCATGCTTGATAACCAGGTAAAAACACCCCCTTATAGTTTTTACGTTCTACGAAAATATGCACGGTATCGCCGTAAGTATGAATACCTGAACGCACTACCTCACCAAACTCATCTTTCTCTACAACAGGTTCTAAATAAGGTTTTGCTCCTCTTTTTACGGTTTCTTCAAACGCATTTTTAGCGTCATCTACCCATAAAGCTAGTACTTTTACGCCATCACCATGTTTTAAGATATGTTCATTGATAGGATTATCAGGGTGCATCGGGGTAGTAAGCACAAGGGTAATTTTTTCCTGTCTGAGTACATAAGAAGCTCTGTCCCTGACCCCAGTTTCTGGTCCTGCATAAGCTAAAGACTGAAATCCAAAAGCGGATTTGTAGAAATAAGCGGCTTGTTTAGCATTACCTACATAGAACTCTATGTAGTCTGTGCCGTTGATAGGCAGAAAGTCTACCTGTGTATTTGTATTTAATTCCTGTATCACTTCCATAGCACACAAAATTAAAAAATTTCTTAAAAAAATCCTATATCCAAAGTATTTATGGATTTATACTGTAACAGAAAATGGTTTTCAAAAAATTAAAAATAACAGCTCTGTATAACTGGTGTCAGGTTGACAGTTGCCAAATAAATACATAATTATCAGTAAGATAAGCACACATATAGTATATTAACTTTATTCACAATTTTTTTATATGCACAAAGTTTATTTATCTTTGCCGTACTTTATTGCGTCAATAAATTATTTAACATATTTTCACAGTGAAAAAAATAACATTCAATAATCGTGGGCAGGAATTTCATATTGCCCTTAAAGAACGGGTCGCTAATTACTTTAAAGAAAACAACATTAGCCCCAATGCCAATGCTTCTATGGTATTTAAGACCATTATTTTATTTACTTCTTTTGTGTCGTGCTATGTATTACTTGTATTTGGTAGATTAGATTGGTATTGGAACATTGGTTTAAGTGTACTTATGGGTTTAACCATAGCAGGCATAGGATTTAACATCATGCATGATGCTGCGCACGGCAGTTATTCCAAGAACAAAACGCTTAACAATATTCTGAGCTATTCTTTGGATTTAATAGGGGGAAGTAGCTATTTCTGGAAAACAAAGCACAATGTAGTGCATCACACTTACACGAATATCAGCGAGATAGATGATGATGTAAATAGTGGTAAAATACTTCGTTTCACTTCACAGCAACCCCTTATGAAAATTCACAGGTGGCAGCATATCTATGGCTGGTTTTTATATAGTCTATTAGCCATTTCATGGATATTTATTGCAGATTTCAGAAAAGCTATTACAGGCAAAGTGATGACATATCCTATTCCAAGACCCAAGACCTCTACTTTGGTCGCTTTATGGTTATTTAAAGTATTTTATTTTAGCTATGCGATTGTTTTACCTATTTATATCACGGGAAGTGTATGGGGTGTATTGGGTTGTTACTTAATTATCAATTTAGTACTTGGTTTTACCTTATCTGTTATTTTTCAAATGGCACACATGTATGATGGTGTTGCTTTTCCTGAACCTGACCCTGAAACTCATAAAATAGAAAACGAATGGGCAAAACATCAGTTTGAAACTACTGCTAACTTCGCTCCTAAAAATAAAATTCTTAATTGGTACACAGGAGGGCTAAATTATCAAGTAGAACACCATTTGTTTCCACATATATGCCATGTACACTATCCAAAAATTGCGCCTATCCTCAAACAGACCTGCAAAGAATATGGTGTTCCGTATTATGAATTTACAACATTCTGGGGAGCTATAAAATCTCACGTAAAACATCTTAAACGCATGGGAAACCCTGAAAAATATAAAAATGAACCTGTGGATTATTCTTCCAATGCTTCTTTGGTAAATACTTCTGCTTCATAACCTGAAAAATTAACTTTTTAACAATAACTCGCCTGTCAGTTCCTAAAAATCTGACAGGTTTTTCGTTGTAAAATATTTATCTTTGTCCCATATTCACCCGACTATGAAGTATGAACTGCAAGAGGTAATTTCCAAATCACAGAAAAAGCAATTTTTAGACGTTGCACGCACTATTTACAAAGATGACCCAAACTGGGTATGCCCGCTGGATATTGAAATTGAAAGTATATTTGACCCTGCCAAAAATCCTTTTTTTCAGCACGGAACAGCAAAAAGATGGATACTAGTGCGGCTTTCAGACAAAGAAGTCGTAGGCAGGGTAGCCGCATTTATAAACGAGAAAAAAGTTAATCAGAATGGGCTTAAAGTAGGAGGAATGGGCTTTTTTGAATGTATCAATGACCTGGAAGCCGCTTTTATGCTCTTTGATATATGTCAATCTTGGTTGAGAGAACAAGGTATGAACGCTATGGACGGACCTATAAACTTCGGCGAGAATGATATGTGGTGGGGGCTTTTGGTAGAAGGTTTTACACAACCTGCCTATGGTATGAACTATCACCTGCCTTACTACAAAGATTTGTTTGAAACATATGGATTTCAGGTATTTTATTCGCAGGTATCCAAACATTTGGATATCACCCGCCCCCTGCCTGAAAGATGGCAGAAAATTCTTAATCGCATTACGTCCAATCCCAAAGTAAAATTTGAACCTATTGACCCAAAAAATACCGAAAAATACATTGCAGATTTTGTAGAAATTTACAATGATGCGTGGCAATTTCATGAAAATTTTACCCCTGTAACCACAGAACAGATACGGAAAACCTTCCAAAAACTTAAACCGATTATAGAACCTGCTATGATTTGGTTTGCCTATGTGGAAAACAATCCCGCAGGATTTATTGTAGCTATTCCTGACATCAACCAAATTCTCAAAAAATTTAACGGAAAACTCGGCTTATGGCAAAAACTACAATTGATGTACTATCTCAAAATAAAACGTATCATGACACGCGGGCGTGTTACCATTATTGGTGTAAGTACTAAATATCAACAAATGGGTATTGAAGTAGGGTTATCTATGTTACCATTTGAACCTGTATTAAAACGGGGTTATACAGAAATAGAACTTTCTTGGGTAGGTGACTTTAATCCCAAAATGCGTTCTGTAATGGAAGCCACAGGAGCAAAAGACGGCAAAATACATCATACATACCGCAAACTTTTTGATATGAGTATTCCATTTCAGCGTTCAAAAATTATCCCAATGGATACTAAATATAAGTCCTAAAAAATTATGCGGTCTGCCACACGGTTAAACCTTTTTCTATTCTTTGTATAGATTTTTCTTTACCTATCAGTTCCATAATCTGTGGTACGCTGGGTCCAAAAGACACACCTGTTATCATCAAACGAAGTATAGGCATAATTTTTCCTATTTTTACCTTGTTTGTTTCAGCATAATCGTGTAGAATTTTATCTATCTGAGTGGCTGTCCATTCGGTGAGATTTTTGAGTAAAGGTAGAATATTCAGCCAATGTTGTATATTTTCAGGATTGACCTGTTTTTGCTTCATAGCTTCATCATACTGTTCAAA
>CALIZB010000015.1 GCA_938028625.1 uncultured Bacteroidia bacterium
AGCAAAATTTCTATCTACGGTTGGAGTTCCTCCATTGTTATTTGCCCTGAAAGACAATGGTTTATTAAAATTCACCGTATTTTCAAATTCGGTAGCCGTAGGATAACTAAAAGTACCAAATTGAATATTTACAGTATCATGAGGAGCAGCGAAATCAATTCCATCTTGAATAGAACGATTATCAATAGGTATAACCCAACCTGGTTCATTTTCATTACAAACGAAATAATTTCTTGGAACTACAAAAACAATGGGTCGTGGATAAGAAGCACCTGAAGCTCCTCTTGCATCATCCATTCTATGTACAATACGCTCTTCCACACGGTAATAATCAAAAGTAGGTGAAAATGGGAAGATATTTCCGTCAGTCATATCAATTGTATCCGCATCGGGTCCTAATGTTTCAGTTAAATCTAAAAAGAATTTGGTATTAACCGTAAATGTATTGTACAATGGAGCACCATTCAAATTTAATTTAGCATAGCCTGTTAAAGGGTCTGTTTTCAAAGCTCGGATAGCAGTTCCCCCAAAAGAAGTAAAGGAATTGAAAGTATTTCCAAAGATATTGACCCCGACTGGATAAGCGAAGTAAGTAAAATTATCTAAATCTATATGAGTAAAACTATTGGATACTGCGTGAAAGGTATTGTTTAAAATATCAACGTCACGACTAGTTTTTACCAAAATACCTCTACTTCCACTTCTTGTAGTTATAGTATTATTTTCAAATATTACTTTACCTTCATTGGAAGCATCAATAACTTGACATTGAGCAGTGGCAGTTGCAGTAGAATTGATAGTGTTGTTTCTCACAATAATTTGAGAAGGATAGTTGCCCCCTTTTTTAAAATTAGATATATCCAATGAAAAATCCAAAGAACTGGAAGTACAAGCAATATTATTATTCTCAATTGCTATATTGTGGGAGTCATAGAGCCATATACCTTGCCTACCTATACTCCAACCTGAGTTATTATTGATGGTATTATTTCTTATAAGAGACATTCCGAATTTATCTCCCGATTCAAAAGTTCCAATGGTACGATGCCCAAAACCAACAAAACTATTATTTCTGATGTCAAAAGTTGCATTAGATAAGGCTTGTAGATTATAGGTTCTATTATTAATATTTGCCCCATAAGAAGTAGGACAGTCCTGATATCCTGGATTCACGGGGATACCAAACATTCCTGCATCGTATGTTCCATTTATGTTGTTATTATCAATAATAATTCCTTTTACATCTCCCCCTATGACTATTCCTCTTCTAATACGAGATGCATTATGGGATATACTTACATTATAGAGATAACTGGAGTCGGAAAAGTAATTAAAATATACAATAGCGGAGTCATTTTGTTGACTTACTGCACAAGTAGGGGAAGGAGCAGACAATCCTGTGGGAGCTTGAAAAATAGTTCCTGTATTACTTTCGCCATGGATTTTAACTTTCTTTTTCACGTCAAAGATTTCGGTGTAAGTACCATTAGCAACCATGATAACGCCGCCATGAGAAACTTTACGAACAGCCACTCGCATATCCCGTACGGCAGTAGCAGGGGTTAAACCGTTATTGGCATTGTTACCCGTTGTGGCTACATAAATGGTTTCTGCACGTACGCAATTCCAGTTGATTACCTGTGAATGAGTACAGAATGGATCGGTAGCAGGTGGCATAGTCACATTAGAAGGAAGATAATCTAAATTATGGGTAGTACCTATAGCAACCAAGTTATAAGTATCTAAATCTAAGTTTGCATAATTTAGGACAAAATCCACAGGAGTAGAAGAATTAAATACTAAATGATTAGTAAGTTTCCAATTCCCTTTCATTTTAGCAGAGTCGGAAAGAACTACCTGATAGGAACCTCCTATCGTTTGGTAAGTAGGACTTTCAGAAATAAAGAAAGCCGTAGTATTGTTTCCTGTTAAGAGTGTGGAAGAATGAGAGTTATTATTAATTACGTTACTCTCAAAATAAACTTTTGCATAAAAACCAAGTCCAGTAAGATAACCAACAGCGGTCATTGCGGCATCTCCAGTTAGCGTTAAATTTTTAAATTTAGCACCATTAACTCTATAAAGGATAAAACCAATTTTGGGACTTGCGAGTGGTGTTGAAGTTTGAGTAAAAGTAGCATTTCCTAACACAGTGATAGCAAAAGGAGTATTGTAATTAAAAAAATCAAAAGAGATAAAAGCATTAGAACCAATTATTAAATCATTATTCACAACAACAGGTGTAGAAAATCTATGCTGTGCAGAAGATATAGTAAGGTTATAAAATTGAAAATTTTCTCTTTTAAAAGATCTAGAATTTACCAATCCTGTATTGGCAAAGATAATCGTTGAATTAGTAAAATTAAGATTACCCGTTGTAAAAGTAGAAGAGTCTATTAAAGCAATCATAGCTATATTAGTAGGTTGAAAAGTAATATCGTTTGCATCCCTATCACCCACTAATCTGACATACCCGTAGGGTCTTAAAGGTCCATCTGTGGGTAAAGCTTCAACTAATTGAGCATTGTTACTATAAAATATCTGCGTAGAAGTGGCATTACAACTTACATATTTAAAACTTTGAAACTGATTGGTGAATTGGGATTGTGTGATACGAATTTGAGTATTTGCTCCAACATTCATATAAGAATTGGTACCTGTTGCTTGTATCGTCACTGTAGGTAAAACATCTATCAAACCATTATTAGTTACATCCAAACGTCCTCCAATTTGGAGGGTACCAGTACCGTGAAGTTCTAATAAACTGCCACCCGTAACAGAATTTACGATTAAATTACCTCGAACTACCCGAGTTCCCATAATCGTAAGATTTTTATTTAAAGCAACTCCAATAGAGGTGATGTACAAGGAGCCATAATTAGATCCATCGGGTAAAGTTTGTTCAATCGTTTGAGTACCATTAGCAAAATAATTTACGATACCAGAATCCAAGACAGATGCCCATGAGAAGTTTTGATATTGAGTAGATAATGGTGTAGAAGAGGTATTATTAGTGACCCTAATTTCACCGAAATTAGCGATAGATATGGGGCTGCCTAATCCATTAACAACAATATTACCAGCAGGCTGTAATTTAG
>CALIZB010000016.1 GCA_938028625.1 uncultured Bacteroidia bacterium
CCTGAAACCCAAAAATATGTATCTAATGAAGTACAAATTATTAACGTAACTAATACCAAAGATATACTAGAAAAACGTAAAACCTATGCTAGAAATACTTATCTTATTGGTAATCCTACCTTTAATTTAGGTATAGATACCAAAGGTAATGAAATACCTGAACAGTTCCGTAGTATATCAAATTTATCTCAATTACCAGGTGCAGAAAATGAAGTAAAGCAAGTGGCTAACTATCTACCCAATTCTATGCTTATTACAGGTAAAGAAGCTACCGAAGAATATGTAAAATACCTCAAAAATCCACGTGTTCTGCATATTGCTACACATGGTTATTTCAAAAAAGGAGAATACCAAAGTAGTACTCAAGCCATGTTAAATGGGGGTTTGCTATTCGCAGGAGTAGTAGATTATGACCGCATGTATATTCGCCCTTTTGAAAAAGAGGACGGAAAACTGACAGCCTTTGAAGTCATGAACATGGAATTAGATAGTACAGAGTTAGGTGTGTTAAGTGCCTGTGAAACAGGTTTAGGTCAAGCCAGTAAAGAAGGAGTATATGGCTTACAGCGTGCTTTCAAAGTAGCAGGTGCAGAATGTATTATTATGAGTTTATGGAAAGTCAGTGATGAAGCTACCCAGTTACTGATGACTAAATTTTATGAAAATTGGCAGAAAAAAGGCATGAATAAGCGTATAGCCTTTGAAACTGCCCAAAAAGAGATTAGAAAACAATATAAAGAACCTTACTATTGGGGCGCTTTTGTGATGATTGAATGAGTTTTCACAAAAACATTAAAAAATTCATATTATCGTTTCACTCAATCTCTTATTTTTGCCATTATGAGTTTAAATAAAGGAGATATTGCACCTGATTTTAGTGCAAAAGACCAAAATGGTAATTTAATTCAACTTAAAGACTTTAAGGGAAAAACAGTAATTTTATACTTTTATCCCAAAGATGATACTCCCGGCTGTACCAAAGAAGCCTGCAACTTCAGAGATAATTATAATATGCTCATGCAAAAAGGCATGGTTGTACTTGGAGTAAGCGCTGATGATGAAGAAAGCCATAAAAAATTTGCAGAAAAATTCAATCTTCCGTTTTCATTATTGGCAGATACAGACAAGAAAATCATAGAAAGTTATGGCGTTTGGGGAGAAAAGAACATGTACGGCAAAAAAAGTATGGGGATTCTACGAACTACTTTTGTGATAGACAAAGAAGGTAAAATACAGGAAATTATCAAAAAAGTAGATACAGAAGCGGCTACAGAACAAATTTTGAAAAAAACAGAAAGATAAATCATTAACTGAGTGCGTGCAAGCTGTCTGAAACATGTTTTTTATCACAAAATATGGTTATTAGTCATAATATGGCTGGTTTCTGTGTGTATTCGTATCCCTTTTCTAAACAGACCACTGTCCATTCATCATGAGTGGATGCTTGCCCATCTGCTCATTACCTTGCAGATATGGGAAAAAAAAGGTATATCTCAATCTAAATACGCACTTATATACACCTATCCGCAGGATAAAACCAATGCCCATTTAGATTTTATAGGGGGACTAAAAGACAAACAGGGTAATTTTTATTACGTTTCTTATCCGCCTTTGGCTTTTTTTGTGGCGTACCTGTTCTGCAAGATATTCTTTTTGCCCATTGTCCCTTTAAGTATTCAAATTTTTAATTTGTTATGGCACTTTGTAACAGCTTATTGGCTGTACAGGTTTGTAAAATTATTTTTTCAGTCAGACAGGTGGGCTTTATGGGCATATATTATGTATCTGTTTTTGCCTTTTAATCTTTGGTATCATGGTAATAGTTACTTTGTGGATATTTTTGTACAGGGACTTTGGATTGGATATGCGTACTTCTGGCTTAAAATTTATTATGCCCCTCATAAAATACAGAATTATATTTTTCTTTTTTTGCTCGCATTCTCTATGATGTACACAGAATGGATTGCGGTTTTTGTTGGCTTTTCTACTTTTATAGCAAGTACATATCTGTACATTAAAGAACGTTCCCTGAAACGGTTTTTACCCACAATAATAGCAGGAACGGCTATGGTATTAGCATTAAGCCTTACCTTGTACCAGTATGCAAGCATTGAGAACTTTGAAACTCTAAAAACGACTTTGCAGAACAAATACGAGTTTAGAAGTGGTAAAAAAGAATTAAGAGAACCTAATACTACTTTGTACTGGTTTATGCTTTTGTATCACTATATAAAAGCATACACACCATTGCTTTTACTCATGTCTGGGGCAAGCATTTACCTTGTTCTGAAAAAAAAGAAAGAAATTTTTATCTCATTCAATCCATTTTCCATAAGCATTTTGACCTTGTTCTTGCTTCCTGTTATTTTACATCACGGGATTTTGTTTGGTTTTACCTATTTTCATGAATTTTCCGTATTAAAAAGTAGCTTTATTTTAATTATTGCAGGATTATGGTTAGTCAGAAAACTGAATATACCCCAATGGATACTGATAAGTATAGTTTTTTTGCAAATAAGTATGTACTATGTAGCATTTTATCGTTACACAGATGCGTATAAAGCTATTGGTGAGACAATTAAAAAAGAGCGAAAATATGAGGAATTAGTTGTATTAGCCATCACAGAAGATTTTTGGGCTGTACCACAAATTATGTATTACGCACAGTGCAATTTTTATTATGAGGAAAAACAATTAAGAGATTTGCCTGAATTTTTGAGAAAACACAACATTAAAAAATATGCCGTTTTTTACATAGAACAAGATAAAGTTATATCCTACAAGCATTTTACATATTAAACACGCCTGTAATAACGGAGTTTTATTTGAAAGAACGTATTACACATTCATAAAATTTTACCTATTTTTTACAAAAAATAAATGGAATAGAGTTTGTAAATATGCCATTCGTTTTGTAATTTTGTACCATCATTATTTTTCATTTAGCGTATGAAGACATTAGTTATACTTGGTTTTATTATTTCTTTTCTTACAGCTACACCCATACGTGTAAATAACATTGTTTTAGAATTACCTGATGGTTTTGAAATTCCTAAGAACAGTGATGTAGTTAAAGAAAAGAATATTACATACTTCAAAGCAGTAGGGTTAGAACAAGAGGATTTTTTAGAATTTAAAATTATGCCCCGAGTAGCGGATATTACTATTGAAAGTGCTAAAAAAGAAATAATAGAGAAATACAAACCCGAAACTGATTATGGAATTGAGTCCTTTAAAACGCCTTTCTTTAAAGGTCATATTGCATCTGTACATAATAACGAAGGCACAACCATCACTCAGGTTGCAGTTCTTCGTAATGATTTGAATGCTTACCATATTACCTTACGCCAGATGTATAAAAGCAAACAGCAGGGGGATAAAATATTCAAGAAATTTCTTAATTCTGTGGAAAAAGCCCCTGTCAAAACTATCAGACAAAATAATTGATACTAAAAAAACGCATGTAATTTAAGAACTAAAATTTTAGATGCTCAAAGTAACATACAAAGTTTATTCAATGTTATTTTGAGCGTTTTTGTATGCCTTAAAGGCGCGTATGCTTTTAGATAATGCACTCATTCTTGCCCACATATAGCCTTCATAACCGTCTAAAAAACCTAATTTGAACACAAATATACCTATAAACTTAACCCAAGGTAAAATAACTATTCGCAAAAAGCTATATTTTGGTTTTTTAACAGCTTCTATGTCTGTGTATTTCATGATTTTTTCCCAATGGGTTTGTAAGTCTGGAATAGAATGATGTTCAAAAGGATATTTAAGAGATGCGGTTTTACCTTGTACTTCTACATATTCATGCAAACTGCGGCTTTTATAGGTAGCAAAATTTTTTCTGAACAGGCGCAGAATTTTTTCTGTACCCACACCGCCATACTTCAAGCGTTTTCCGTATAAAAAATTAACTCTTGTAAGATAAAATCCGTTTTCTTGTGGACTACTTTGAATCGTTTGCTGTATTTCATTAGCTAATTCGGTGGATATGCGCTCATCTGCGTCTATACTTAGTACCCATTCCTGAGTGCATACATCAGCGGCATATTGTTTTTGGTCGCCGTAAGTATCAAAAAATCTGTGATATACCTTTGCACCCATAGCTTTGGCTATTTCTATGGTATTATCTGTGCTTCCGCAGTCTACCACTACAATTTCAGATGCCCACTGTACGGTTTCAAGACAAGCAGTAAGGTTATGAGCCTCATTTTTGGTAATTATAGCTACTGAAACAGACATAATAAAAGGTCTAATTTATCAATTTATCAATAGATTTGAAATGTGTATTGTAAATATCTTCTTTATGCATCATGATGTATTCTAAAAAAGCATTTACCACAGGGGGTTGTTCGCGTTTAGCTAACCATACCAAACGCCAGTCTGTTTCAATAGGTAGCCCTTTGAAAGGAATAATTTTGAGGGTTTTTGCCTTAATTTCAGTATGACTGCCGATTAAGGGCATAATAGAATATCCTAATCCTGCAATAACGGCTTGTTTTACCGCTTCATTAGATGTCAGTTCAATTAAACGTGAAGTTTTTATATTATGTTTGGATAAAAAATCTTCCATAAGGCGTCTATTAGCAGAACCCCATTCTCTATAAATTAAAGTTACTTTGGAAAAATCTGTTTTTTCGGTTATGAAAGGCATATTTTTATTTCCCATGAGGTAGAGTTTATTTTTGAGCAAAATCGTTTCTTTGAGGTCTAAATCATGAGTAGGTAAACCTACTAAACCTATATCTGCTATGTGTTTTTCCAAATTTTCTAAAAGTTTAGCTCTGTTAGTAACATCAATTACTAACTCTATATTAGGATACTTAGTGCTGAAATTGGAAAGATAGTAAGGTATGATGTATTTTCCCGTGGAAACCACGGAAATTTTGAGTTTACCTGCTAATAAACCTTTGTATGCGTATGCTTTATACTGCAACAGTTCTGCTTCTGACAGAATTTTTGATGCAATTTTTGCTACTTCCTGCCCAAATTCTGTAATATTTATCTGCTTGCCAATAATTTCTATGAGCGGAATATCAAACTGTCGCTGAAAGTTTTTAATCTGAATAGAAACTGCGGGCTGTGTGAGGCATAGCTCGTCAGCGGCGCGGGTAATGTTTTTTGTCTCCACTACTTTTAGAAATACTTTTAACTGGTGCAGAGTACAATTCATAAGATAAGAAAAGTTTTACGCAAGTATAAATAACATTTATCAAAAATGAAAGTTTTATTAGTAATTCCAAATGATAAGAAAGCAAAAATGACTTTGTGCTGTTCAGGCAAGTATACTCAAACAAAAACAGCGCAATACTTTGTATATTACGGATATTATTTAATATTGCGGCATGAAGACGGAAAAGAAGTTAGTCCTGAACAGAAGAACGGTAAGAATGGTTGCTGTAAATATGATATATGCCGTACTTATGAATGACATGAACATACATAATTATTGGACTAACGTTACCCAATATGCCAAAACGCAGGAAAGACATGAACAAAAACCCGAAAAAGAAGAGGACTATTATCTGGACTATTTAGAAAAAATTCTTGATACAGGCAAAGAAAATGAAATTTATCTTTTATTGCATGATTTATATTATCAAACTCTGAAACATAAAGAAGAGAATATTGAGCTGATTGCTAATTTTTTAGAAAACTGGGACTGGTCAAGAGTAAATAAAATAGAACAGGTACTGATGATGCTTTGTATAACAGAATGGATGTATTTTCCTGGTATTCCTGCCAAAGTAAGCCTGAATGAGTATATGGAAATTGCTAAAATATATGCTAACCCTGATGAAAGCCATAAATTTATTAATGGAGTATTAGATAAAATTCTTGTATATTTGCGAGAAAATAAACAAATACTTAAATAAAACACAAATAAACAAACTATGACAAAAAATACAGGTTCATTTTTATTGGGATTAGGAATAGGATTAGCCATAGGTATCCTGTTTGCCCCTGACAAAGGAAAAAATACCCGAGAAAAACTGATTTTTCAGCTCCAGAATGCTTTTGAAAAACTGAAAGATTATATTAACAAGCTCAAAAATGAAGAAGAAAGTTTAGCCAATGAAGGCAAGCACCTTGCTCGTGAAGTGGTTAAAGAAACCAAAGAAAAAGCAGAAGCACTGCTGATGGATATAGAAGAACTGATGGAAAAAGTAAAAAATCAGTAAAGCGTATATTTATATCACTCTTCAAATAATTTAAATCTGTCATTATGTACAGAAAAGTATTGTTTTTTATAGTCTATAGTTTATTTTTTGGGGTCAGTGCTTGTTCTTCGGGAAAGTCTGAAAAAGACCCTAAAAAAGCAAAAGAAGAATCTCTCAAACGCATAGAGGAGAATCGTCCTAAAATTCTGTGGGTAACCAAAGAATACAATATGGGGGTCGTAAAAGAAGGAGATAAAAAAGAATTTGACTTTAAATTCAAAAATGTAGGTAAAAGTCCCCTACAAATTACCAATGCTCAGCCTTCCTGTGGCTGTACCGTACCTGATTTTCCCAAAGCTCCTATTCCTCCTGGTGGAGAGGGTAAAATTCATGTAGTATATAGTACCATAGGCAAACCGGGTATTGTCAATAAATCTATTACTATCACCGCTAATACAGACCCAAGTATAGAAGTTTTGTATATTACAGGTGAAGTTATTCCAAAAAAATAAACATTATGAAAATTGCTGTTATTGGAGATAAAAAAAGAACAGAAGAATTTATTACTGCCTTCGGAAACTTACATGAAGTCGTTACAGTTTCTGAAAAGCAGCTGCCCAGCGAAGATTTAACCCTATATAACGCTGTTTTTGACCTTAATTACGAAAGCACCCCAGAGCATATTCGATATTATGCACCGTTAAAAAACAGACCTGTTATTATTTCTGCTGTAAAAACCACTTTACAACGGGAAATAAACCGTACAGGTAGCGTAGAATGTGCTTTGTTAGGTATGAACTGTATGCCTACTTTTATTAACCGACCTGTATTAGAATGTACAGTTGCAGACCGCTATGACAGGGATACATGGAATAATCTCGGAGAACTGCTGAACAAAAAAATATCCATAGTAGATGACCGTGTGGGCATGGTTACCCCCAGAATAGTCTGTATGATTATCAATGAAGCCTTTTTTACCTTGCAGGAAGGCACAGCTACTATAAAAGACATTGATTTAGGCATGAAACTCGGGGTAAACTATCCTTATGGACCTTTTGAATGGGCAAAAAAAATAGGTTATGATGAAGTATATGAGGTTTTGCTGGCAGTGTATAAAGATATGTGTGATGACCGCTACAAAATATCCAGTTTATTGAAACAATACGCATTACAACATAAGTCTTAATGGCAAAAACAAGTTTCTCTGTAAATTTTGCAGATATTGTACAGCAAATTAAGGATAAAAAATTTTACCCTGTGTATTTTTTGCATGGAGAAGAGCCTTTTTTTATTGAACAAATAGAACAGTCCTTGCTTCATAACATACTTCAACCTCATGAAAAAGACTTTAATCTTTCTATCTTATATGGAAATGAACTCACCGCAGACAAATTAGTGGCTATTGCTAAACGATATCCTATGATGGCAAGCCATCAATTAGTTATTGTGCGAGAGGCTCAAAAAATGCAGAAAGAACTAGAAAAACTTATTCCATACTTTGAAAACCCCCAACCGAGTACTATTCTTTGTTTTTGTTACAAGGACAAAATTGACAAATTTGATACTAAAAAATATGCAAAAGCGATTGTTAAAAAAGGCATAGCTTATGAAGCTAAACGTTTGTATGAGAACCAAGTTCCACAATGGTTAGCAGAACATGCCAAAACCAAATCCCTTAACCTTACTCCCACAGCAATACAGATGATAACCGTGCAAATGGGCAATGACCTCTCCACAATAGACAAAGAATTAGATAAATTGGTGTTAAACTGTAAAGACCTACCCAAAATCACTGAAAATGAAGTGAGCGAATTTATGGGTATTAACAGAGAATTTAACATTTTTGAATTTATCTCTGCCATAGCCCAAAAAAACGGACAAAAAGCCAATGCTATTGTTCAGTATTTTGTAAAACATGAAAAAGAATATCCTACGGTAGTAATAGTTTCTAATGTATTCTATTTTTTTGAAAAAGTATGGCGTTTGCATGCTCATCAAGCATATAAAAAAAAGGATGCTGCTCATGTTTTGGGTATACCTGAATTTGTTGTTAATGATTATGTTACAGCTACCGAGAAATATGCAAAAAACAATCTTGGTAAAATTATGGAAGCTATTTTTGAAGCCGAACTCAACTCCAAAGGAGTAGGCGCCAATGATGTGGTAGACGGGCTGATTGTACAAAAGTTAGTACATAAAATTTTACGAATGTGATATATATAAAACCTTGCCTGTAATTTGAGGATACATTCAGATAAAACTTTACAATTCCATAATACAGAAAGTATTGTATAATACAGTGATTTTTCGGATTTTTGCCGTTAAATTATATTCATTATGGTTAAATATCTCTCTTTTGTTCTTGTTCTTTGTGCTTTGTTCATAAACAGCGGAACGCAGGCACAGTCTTACATTACTTCTACTATTTACCAAACTCAGTATGTAAGTCCTGCAAACTTAAATCCTACACTGAGTGGAAGCAATCCTGATGCTATTCCTGGTATCATTGAAAACAACGAATCTGCTACGCGCGGGCAAACCCCTTATCGTGTAACAGGTATCGTAGTTTCTAACCCTCGCCGTTCTGTACAACGTAGTAGTGCGTATCAAGTATACATTCAATCTTCTAACAACCCTTGGGAAGGTACTATGGTACACTGTAATGCCGCGGATACCGCAAATCCTAACATTGATTTCTGGAATAACTTTATTGTAGGTAATCAAGTAGAGATTATTGGGCATGTAGGTTTATTTCAAGGGGATAACCAAATTTTCTTAAACAATACACTTACCAGTCCTCCTATTGTAAATTTACTTGGAACAGCAACTGTGCCTTCTGCAGTAACGCTTGCTATTGATACTTTCATGAATAAAATTGGTGTAAATCAGGTTATCAATCGTGCAGGTGAAAAATATGAAGGTATGTATGTACAGTTTAATAATGTATTGGTAGCTAGTGTAACTGGACCTACCTCAGGTAGATACAACATTACTTTCCAAGACCCTGTTACAGGTGCCCAAATTAAATTCGCAGACCGTAGCGGAAGATTCAGAAACGGAACAACTGCTGCTAATGGCATGGCATTAAATCCTTCCTTTAATCCTACTCCTTTGGCAGGTCAGATTATCAGCCATGTACGAGGGTTTATTACTGAAGTAACTGAATCAGGTAATCAAACCTATCGTATTGCTCCTTGGGAAGATAGCGATTTAGGTACTCCTGTAGGTGCTTTTCCTATTATTAACAATGTAAAACGTAATCCTGTTGTATCTAACTCTACTTCTAATACTACTATCACAGCCAACATTACTACGGCTATTGGTACTATTACAGGTGCTACTCTGTACTACGCCGCAGGTGCAGGAGCTATGACTTATTCTTCTGTATCTATGACAGATATTGGTGGAGGCAAATGGCAAGGTGTAATTCCTATGGCTACTAACAACACCGCAAAAGGCATAGACAGTATCGTAAAATACTACATATCCGCTATTAACTCATCTTCCAACACAAGTGTATTTCCTTCTACCGCGCCTACTCTGAGTGCCGCTTACAAAGTACTTGATGGAGGAATTACCAAAATACGAGATATTCAATACACGCCATTCTCTAACAAAAGTAGCTTATTCTGGGGTGATACTATACCTGCCGCTAATATTAACATTGCAAACTGTATCGTAACAGGTACAGAAAACGCCGCTAATATCGGATATGTATTCTTACAACAAGGTACAAGCCCATGGAGTGGAATTCGTTTGTATAAAGATGCCGCTAATCCCTTAGGACACCTTAACCTTGGTGATAACGTAACCATTAACCAAAATGCGTATATTTTTGAAAGTGGCGGAATGACAATCATGCGTGTATACAACACAATTACACCTGCAAGTACAGGAAATCCACTTCCTCCTTTCTATAACATGAATAGCAAAATTGATAGCTTAGTAGGTTCTTCTACTCCAAAACTATGGGCAGAACAATATGAGTCTATGTTAGTAGAACTTACTTCTCAACACTTGATTGATATGGACGCTGATGCAACAGGAATTAATACTTCTAACACAAACTTCGGCGAGATTGCGATATACAGTAATCCTTCCGCTGCTGTGGGCGTAAGAGCAAAACCTCGTGAAAACACCTCAGCCGCACAAACGTATGTAAATACAAACTTTAATCTTGGCACTACATTCCCTTATTTTAGAGGTTTATTATTTGAGTCTTTCAGTGCTTACAAAATTATTGCCCGTGATGATAATGACATGAGTTTTGTATTGAGTTTAATAGATGAAACCGCTACTGAAACTGCATTGGGTCAGAACTACCCCAATCCTGCTACATACAGCACACAAATAGATTTCTCTCTCACTAAACCCGCACAAGCACAATTAACTGTGTATGACCTTACAGGCAAACTCATTGCTACTCTTGTCAATCAAAATCTTGGTACAGGCAAATATACTGTTACTTTTGATGCATCTATACTTCCCACAGGTACATACATTTATCAATTACGTACAGGTGAGAAAGTAATCACAAAACAAATGGCAATTACACACTAATTTTTTCAATTTTAATACAAAAAAACCTCACGGAAGTTTAACCTGTGAGGTTTTTCTGATGTATATAATAATTTTATGGTTTCAATAAAAACGAATACAAACAAAATTTTGTTTTCAAACCAAATAAAATAATTATTTTTGTGTTCAAATAAAAATGAAAGTAGTATCTGTTTTACTGATTGATGACAATGATGTAGATAATTTCATTCACCGTAGGGTCATTGATATAACGGGGTTTGCAGAAAACGTACATGCTTGTACCTCTGTCAAAGGTGCAAAAGACTTTGTAGACACGTTAGTTAAAAGTGGTGAATCCTTACCTGACATCATTTTTCTGGATTTGAATATGCCCGGTGAAAACGGGTTTGCTTTTTTGGAATGGTTTACTAATACTTTTGCACAACATTCAAATCCAAGCAAAATTATTATTCTTACCTCTTCCAATAATCAGGCAGATGTAGACCACGTTTTTTCTTTTTCTAATGTGGTCAAGTTTATCACAAAACCTCTTAAAAAAGAAGACCTGACACAACTTGCTCTGTAAAAGCGTATGTTTCTTATTGTAGGTGCAGGAATAAGTGGGCTGATATTAGGATATCGCTTAAAGAAATATAGAATACCCTACTTAATCATAGAAAAAAGTGAGAAGCCTGGCGGGAATATTCAGACTTTGTCTGTTGAAGGTAGAATTTTAGAACTCGGACCTAATACACTGCTTCTCAGGCCGCATATCCTTACTTTGATACAGGAACTCAAATTAGAAAATGAGGTTCTTTTTGCTTCCAAATATGCCAAAAAACGATATATCCTCAAAGAAAACAGATACAGAGCTTTACCTATCAATCCTTTTTCCTTATTTTTTGGTTCATTTTTCAGTCCTTCCACAAAAATAAAAATTCTCAAAGATTTTTTGAAAAAGCCTAATTCTAATCTATCTGATAATGAAAGTATACATGATTTTTTTGTACGTCATTTTGGGTTAGAAGTAGCTGAGTTAGTAGTAAATCCTTTTGTTTCAGGTATATACGCAGGCAATAGCCAAAAACTGATTACAAAATACGCCTTTCCTACTTTGATAGAAGCTGAAAAAAATATAGGAAGTATTATTAAAGGTTTTATTAAATATCAAAAAGAACACCGTTCACAAGGAATTATCTCATTCAAAAATGGAATGCATACACTTGTTCAGGCACTTTATGAAGTTCAGCGTGAAAATATTCTACTTAATACAACTATTGAGAGATTAGATTTTGGTACAAATGAGCATACTGTCCACCTTGCTTCGGGAAAAAACATAACAGCAAAGAACATTATTTTTACTACACCCGCACACACTACGGCAAAATATATTCAGTCTTTATCAGAACCTTTTGCACAACAATTAAAAGATATTTATTACAGTCCTGTATGCGTAGTGCACAGCGCATACCCCAAAAATAAAGTTAAGCACAAAACAGACGGATTTGGTGCTTTACATCCTGCAAAATATGATACTTTTACATTAGGTACAATATTCAGTTCTTCTGTATTTGACAACCGTACAAATCGTGAGGAAGTATTACTGACTACTTTTATCGGAGGGCAGAAATTTTTACCTCTTTCTCAACAGAAAATCAAAGAATATACTCATAAAGAACTTTCAGAATATCTTGGTATTGAAGCAGAACCACTATTCACGCATGTGCATATATGGGAAAAAGCTATCCCACAGTATGAAAGCAATTATGCCTATATACTACCTTATGTGCATTCATGGGAAGAACAAGGTATTTATCTGTCAGGAAACTGGCTAAATGGAATTTCTGTGGAAAAATGTATAGGCTTTAACGCAGAGTTGGCACAGAAATTGGCAAGTTCGGTTAGAGAATAAGTCAAAGTATTGAAAAATATAAAGTTGTAAAAGTGATTATCCAATTTAAAAAAACAAATTCGTTAGTTTTGCATAAAATTACAATATTTTTCATATCTTTGCTATGTAAATCACGTATAAGTGCTATTTGATGAATTAGATTTATTATCTGCATAGAATAATGAAATTTTGGGCTTTATTTGTACGGCAAACCTTTCAGCATATCTGTCTTGTAGTATGCTGTATTTTCTTTTTTATGCTGCATACAGAAAGCTATGCCCAAAGAAATACGAATAAATCATACCGTAAAAAAGTATGTAAGGGAGATGGCTGTCAGCAGACCAAAGTACGTTCTTCCAGTAAAAGAATGAATTATCCTGTGGGTACAAGGTACAGAAAAGTAGGTTCTACAAGTAGGAGTGGTTATAGGCGTTCTGTATGTAGAGGAAAAGGCTGTTATCAAGTGAAATATACTGTACCCCAACGAGATTTGAATTATAAGCCCAGCTATAATCCGCGTAAAGCACAGCGTTTCAACAGATATAATCCCCGCGAACAGCGTATCCAATTTCGTTTGCGTGATGTAGGTTATTCTTGTACGCCGCGCATGAAAAAATCACACAGTTTTAGGAGATATGGGTGCTACGAACAGCCTGTACAGTTCAGGTTAAGAGAATACCGCTATTCTTGTACGCCAAAAATGAAAAAATCACACAGTTTTCGGAGATACAGTTGTTATGAACAGCCTGTACAGTTTAGGTTAAGAGAATACCGCTATTCCTGTACGCCAAAAATGAAAAAATCGCATAGTTTCAGGAGATACAGTTGTTATGAACAGCCTGTACGCTTTCGTTTAAAGGAATACAGCTACTCCTGCTACACAAAATTACAAAAGGCACGCAGATTTTCACGGTACACCTGTTATCCTATAAAAGTACCTAATAACAGTTGTTTACTTAATCAGCAGGAGTGTCCCATTCAGTTTGATAGACCTACACGTTGGCAGGTATTCAAGCATGATACCCGTAATTTTTTCCGTAACAAGCACAAACACTGTAAACTGATGGGCAGGTATACAGGTGTAGGAAAAGGAAATTATATCACTACTTCAAAAGGAGAAGCTATTGTGGCTAATTTCAAGGTAAAAAAGAAAATAGACCACCCTGTTAAAATTATAGTGCGTTTAGTCCCCGAAGATTTAAGTAAAATAAAATATGGTAAACATGGCAAGCGAAAAATAAGAATGAAGCGAAAAGTGATAAAAAAAGCAGAAACTAAACGCATCATGATTAGAGAAATGACGTATAGAGGTCGCTATGACTGGATTTTAGCCGCCTATCCTGAGGAGTCTCTCAAATTAGTGGATTTTCAGGCACAGTACGAGGGACCACCTATACCTTTTAACATTGCTATTGATGTACAACCTCCTGAAAATAAGAAAGAGAAAAAGAAAAAGGCAAAAATTAAAAAGAAAGTAGCCAAAGAAAAAGAACGCAAGAAAAAACGAGCAGAACGTGCTAACCGTAAAGTACGCAAACAGGCAGAGTTTGACCAGAAACGTGAGAAAAAATTAGAGGAAAAAGAAGCAAAAATAGAAGGTAATCCCCCTAAAAATAAAAAGAAAAAGAAAGAAGAAGATAACGAGAATTAAGACCAAAAATACTGTACAAGGTATATACAAAAGACTCAACTGAATTGTATATAAAACCTGTATTTTTGTATAATGAGTGCAGTAAAATTTCCTTATGGAATAAGTAACATAGAAAAACTTTCTTCACAGGGTTTTGTTTTTGTGGACAAAACCTGCTTTATAGAAAAATTAGAGAAAAACACTGAAAGTTATGTTTCTTACCTTCGCCCGCGTAAGTTTGGCAAAAGTCTTTGGCTGTCCATTCTGGAATACTATTATGATGTTAAACAGGAAAGTAAATTTAATAAATTGTTTGGCAAATACTATATTGGCAAATATCCTACGCCTGCCCGAAACAGCTACCGTATTCTCAAATTTGATTTTAGTGGCATAGATACCAGCACTCCCGAAAGCACAAAGCAAGGATTTAATTTATCTGTACAAGGTGCTTTACAAGAGTTCAATAATAAATATAACATTTTTTCTCAACTGGGATATATAGAAAACAAAGATGCCGAGGAAATGATGTTTTTATTTTTCCGGAATTACCCCAAAGACCTTCCTATCTACCTGCTTTTTGATGAATATGACCATTTTACGAATGATATTCTTTACCGAAATAAACATGAATTTATAGAAACGGTATCCAAACAGGGTTATGTACGCAAATTTTATGAAGTGATTAAAACGGCTACGCAACAAGGTATTGCAGACAGAGTATTTATTACAGGCGTTTCTCCCGTTACGCTTGATGGCTTAACCAGTGGATTTAACATTCTTACTAATCTTACCCACAACCCTGAGTACGAAACTATGATGGGTTTTACGGAAGACGAGGTACGCGAATTATTAAAATTAGTTTTACGGGATAAATCTCGTGAAAATGAAATTATGAACGAAATGCGAGAATGGTACAATGGATATAAGTTTTGTGAGTCATCTGAGCAGAGTATCTACAATACAGATATGGTTTTGTATTATCTCAAAGAATTTAAGGATACTCAACAATCCCCTAAACGACTGTTGGACATTAACATTGCCCCTGATTACGGAAAAATCAAACAGATGTTTAGAGTATTAGATGTACATAAACATTACGAAGTACTGACAGAAATACTGCAAAAAGGATACATTGATACAGAATTAGTGAGTATATTTAACTTTGACAGAGGATTTACGCAGACAGATTTTATCAATTTTTTGGCATATCTTGGCAATTTAACCATAGACAGAGCTATATTAGAGAATATAGTACGGTTCAGGATACCCAACCGTGTGATTGAAATACTGTATTGGCAGTATTATGGGGAAGTTTTACAAGAACAGGCAGATTTAAGCATTGATGTGTTAGATGCTATTCAGCCTGCTATATTAGAGATGGCATTACAGGGTAATCATGTACCTTTTTTTAACCTTGTTGAAAACCTGCTTAAAGAACTTTCCAACCGTGATTTTTCAAGTAAATTCAATGAAAAATATATCAAATTAGCGATATTGGCGTATATTTCACAGATAAGCGTATTTGACATACGGAGCGAAAACGAACTCAAAGGTGGGGGTTATCCTGATATTATGCTGTTAAGAAAATCTACTACGCACATAGAGCATCACGAGTACGTAATAGAACTCAAATATCTGAAAAAAGAACAAGAAAATGCGTTAGAAAAAACAAAACAAGAAGCCAAAGAACAAATTTTGAACTATTATCATCAAGATAAAACCTTACAAAACAAGCCATATTTGCATTTGCTTATAGTAGTTGCGGTAAAAGATGTGTTGTACATAGAGGAGGTGGTAAAATAAAAGGACTTTTTAATTTTTGAACTTTATGCTTATAGGTCAAACCAATAACTTTTTCTATTCTAAAAATTAAAGTAATTGAATATCAGCATATTATACTTTTTTATGTTCTTTATCTTTTTACCTCTCTACCCGTACTATGTATAAAACTACATGAAACTTCATTCTTTGAACCAGGTGAGTATTCCTGTTCCCTGCCATGAAAACTGGAATACAATGAGCGAAGCCGAAAAAGGACGCTTCTGTGCCGTGTGCCAAAAAACAGTAATAGATTTTTCTCAGATGCAGGAAAGTGAGATAATTGCTACCCTTAACCAAAAAATGCAGATGGGAACTGTCTGTGGCAAATTCAGCAAAACACAGATAAAAAGTACTTACTCATGGATGGATAAAATTTCTCAAAAGCTCCGCTACTTTGCATTGGCATTGCTGATGGCTTTCGGAATACCTAAAATGAGCAAAGCACAATTACATGAAAATTCAAATAAAAAAGAATTTACTGTTGGGGAGATAGAAGCTATATCTCATAGCAATATATCAGGTACAGTTCAAGTCAAAAAAACACACATCATTCTTCCACAGGCTGAGGTACAGTTATGGAAAAGTAATCAACTTGTATTAAGTACCAAAACAAATAATAATGGTTTTTACCAATTAAAAGGCATACAATCAGGCACATATACTTTGAAGGTATACAGAAAAGATTACGTTCCGTATGTTCTAAATGATGTACAGGTTGAAGAGAATACAAATTATACATATAATATTGAGTTATTGAAAACGCCCCAAGAAACTAAACCTGATAAAAAACACATAATGGGTAGAATAAAAATAAATATGAGAGATTAAAATAAATAAGCGCCATCAGAAGTATTGATAGCGCTTATTTTTATGACAAAGTTTAGAAACTATTCTTTGGTTAGATAGCGAGCTATTACAATTTTCTGAATTTCAGTAGTTCCTTCATAAATTTCTGTAATTTTACTATCACGCAGTAAGCGTTCTACATGGTATTCTTTTACATAACCATAACCACCATGTATTTGTACGGCTTCTAATGCACATTTTACAGCTGTACGAGATGCAAACAACTTTGCCATAGCCGCCGCCATACCGATAGGTTTGTGCTGGTCTTTAAGCCATGCCGCTTTTAAGCATAATAATCTTGCCGCTTCTACTTCCGTAGCCATGTCTGCCAATTTAAACTGAATAGCCTGCAACTGATTGATAGCATTACCAAAAGCCTTACGCTGTGAAGAGTATTTAATGGCTAATTCCAGAGAACCTGATGCTATACCTAATGCTTGTGAAGCAATACCAATACGCCCTCCGTCTAATACCTGCATGGCAAACTTAAATCCAAAACCATCTTCACCGATTCTGTTCTCTTTGGGAACAATTACATTATCAAACTGTAAAGAACAGGTATCAGAACCGCGTATACCAAGTTTATTTTCTTTTACCCCCTGAGTAAAACCTTTTTGTCCCTTTTCTACGATAAGGCAGTTTATACCTCTGTGTCCTTTACTACGGTCTGTCTGTGCCATTACTAAATACACTGAGGCATTATGTCCGTTAGTAATCCAGTTTTTAGTGCCGTTAAGTACATAATGGTCGCCTTTGTCTTCTGCGGTAGTATTTTGTGAAGTAGCATCAGAACCCGCTTCAGGTTCAGACAAACAGAACGCGCCTATCATTTTACCTTGTGCAAGTGGTACTAAATACTTGCGTTTTTGCTCTTCTGTGCCATATTTTTCTAACCCCCAACACACGAGAGAGTTATTTACAGACATGCACACAGAGGTAGACGCATCTATTTTGGAAATCTCTTCCATAGCAAGTACATAAGAGATGGTATCCATGCCTGCGCCCCCATATTCAGGACTGACCATCATGCCGAGAAATCCAAGTTCACCAAGTTTTTTGATTTGCTCATGCGGAAATTCTTGTTTTTCGTCACGTTCAATAACGCCAGGTAACAGTTCTTTTTGGGCAAATTCTCTTGCCGCATCTCTCACTGCTATATGTTCTTCGCTTAATTCAAAATGCATATTTATTTTTTTAATTAAAGTGGCAATATAAAAAGGTTTTTGAAAACTGCCAAAAAATCCCTGCATCATACAGGTAGGTAAAGTTAGTTCTGTGATAAAAAATTCCTTAAAATCTCCTCAACCTCTGTACATGCTTTATCTAACTCATAATTGACTACAACTTTATCAAACAAATGCGCTTGTAATATCTCGGTTTCAGCTTTTTTTAAGCGTTGTTGGAGTGTTTTTTCGTTTTCTGTACCTCGTTCTATCAAACGTTTTTTTAGTTCTTCTAAACTTGGCGGCTGTATAAAAATAGATAAAGCACGGTCTTTAAAGTAGCTTTTAATCGCTAATGCACCTTTTACGTCTACCTCAAAAAGCACGTGCTTACCTTGATTAAGCAGAGAATACGTTTCACTTTTTAATGTGCCGTAGAATGTACCTTCATATACTTCTTCCCATTCTAAAAAATCATTGTTTTTTACGTGGTTTTGGAACTGTTCTGCGGTTATGAAATGATAATGTACATTGTTAATTTCTCCTTTACGCGGACTTCGCGTAGTAGCAGACACAGAAAAAGCAATATCCTCAAACAAAGGTAATACGCGAGCTAAAATACTTCCTTTTCCTGAACCACTGGGCGCTGTAAATATGATAACCTTGGTGGAATAATCCATTTGCAAAAATTCAATTATTTACTCAAATAAACAAATTACGCAATGTTGTTCAGTTGTTCTTTTATTTTTTCTACTTCCTCTTTCATTACTACCACAATTTTTTGTATCTCTACATGACTGGACTTTACCCCAAGTGTATTTACTTCACGGTGCATTTCTTGTGCAATAAATTGCAGTTTTTTACCGTTGTTTTCATTGCTTTCCAGATTCTCCACAAAATAACGACAGTGATGCAAAAGACGGGTTTTTTCTTCTGCAATATCGTATTTTTCTGCATAATACACTAATTCCTGCATCAATCTGTCTTCGTTTAAATTTAGGTTGTATTCTTTAAGAATTTGAGTTAATTTTTCTTTTAGTACAGGAATACGGTTATTTTCATATTTAGCAATTTCATCACTTAAAGTTTCTATTCTTAATACACTTTCTTTAAGCGATTTGGCTGTATTCTCACCTTCTTGTATGCGAAACTGTAATACTTTCTCAATAGTTTTTTGCAATACTTCTAATACATCTTGCCATAATTCATCAGAAGGAGTATTCTCTGTTTTTTTCCATACTTCACTCTGACGGATAAGTTGTATAAAACTTTGTTCTGTAACCGATATATTCAGTTTTTTGGCTAAACTTTGTATTTCATTCCAGTACGCAAAAGCTGTATTTTCATCTATACTGATATGACTGACACTATAAGACGGCGCAAATTCCACAGAAAGATTCAGATACACTTTGCCCCGTTCTAATTTTTGGGTTAGAATATTGCGTATTTCTATTTCTTTGTCACTGATAAGCCTTGGCAAGTTCATTCCAAAATCTATTCCTCTGCTATTTAGGCATTTAATTTCACATTGTATCTGATATTGTTCAAAGGTTTGGGTAACGCTTCCGAAGCCGGTCATAGAAGTAATCATGGTGCAAAAATAGTAGCATTGTTTAGATACAACCTAAAAATGTTTATACAGGAATTTTCTGAATTAAATTTTTTTGCTATACTTTTAGATTGTATTGTAACAGAGCTACTACTCCCACTGATAAAGAAAAGAAATCAGAAAAAATAAATATGGGTTCAGCATTTTGCTCAATGCTATACGAAAGTAAATAGATTAGCTTACAAAGTCTAAAAAAATTCTTTTTTGTAAAAAAATTCCTTTTTGTTTTTGATAAACTTATACTCTAAATTATTGATAATCAAATTAAAACAAAATAGGCATACGTTTTGAAATTCAAGATGTATGATACCAACTGTAAATTATCATTTGCTTAAAGCCTGCAATTATGCTTGCAAGTACTGTTATGCGACCTTTGACGATGTTAAAGGAAAAGGTATATCCAAAGAAGAGCAAAAGAGTCTTATTATTCTTTTGGCACAAAGTAAACTATTCCGAAAAATCAATTTTGCAGGGGGAGAGCCGCTTTTAGTGCCTTATATTCATGAACTTATTCAGTTAGCCAAACAACAAGGACTAACTACAAGTATTGTTACTAATGCCAGTTTGCTTACAAAAGAATGGATACTCAACATTCACCCGTATTTAGATATTCTAACTCTTAGCATAGACAGTGCGAGTAAAACAAGCAATTTACTTATTGGCAGAAAAGACCATCAGGGTAATACTGTAAATACAGAAAAACTTATTGTCATAGCTCAACTATGCCATAATTTGAGAATAAACCTTAAAATCAATACAGTTGTTAATAGATTTAACAAAAACGAAACGCTTACTCCACTCATAAATGCCTTACAACCTTTTCGTTGGAAAGTATTAGAAGCTACCAAAGTAGAAGGTCAAAACGATAAACAGTATTCAGAAATATGTGCAGAAAAAACAGATTTTGAAAGCTTTTGTATTCGTAACCAGTCAGGGCTTTTGGAAAATATAAAATTTGTGCCTGAACCTGCGGATATCATTCAAGGCTCTTATCTCATGGTAGACCTATTGGGCAGGTTTTACGACAGTAGTTCAGGAAAACATTCGTACTCTTCAAAAATTTTAGAATCAGGGGTAGAAAAAGCATTATCAGAAATCAATGTAAATATACACAAATTCCATCTACGAGAAGGCGATTATGAAGTTAATAGAGAATTCCTAATTTTGAATAAGCAATAAATTTTGTACATTTGTATTTGTGAAACCTTTTTGTACTTTTTTGATTATATTTGTTCTTATGGTATTGTTTTATATACCTGTACAGGCGTCTTCTGTGCCTTTCTCTCCAAAAAGTGCTTCTGAACAAAGTTTTACCCCAAATCTCTATTTCTATAAAAAACAAGGTAAAAAAACTGAAAGTGCTTAAAAAAGTAAAAAAAGTGCACTCTAATCAGACGGCGGGGATACTCATTTTTATTATTGGGTGTATGATAACTTTGGTAGGCACAGGAATTATTATTGTAGCTATTACAGATGCTGTTCTTACCATTGGGCTGGGCGTTCTGGTGCTGGGGTTTGTAGTGATGTGTATAGGAGATATTATTGGTAATCTGCGTTTAATGAACCTTATTCTTAACCTGTGTGACTGTCTTTCTGTTTTATTATAGCAACCTGTATTCAGATGTTCAAATTTAGACTGTTTCTAAATTTGAGTATTTTGAACAAATTTATTGACAAAGCAGGTTTATGTATTAACTTTGTAGCAACAAATACATATAAAAACTATGGCAATTAAAATAATTTCTGACTGTATCAATTGTGGCGCATGCGAACCTGAATGCCCCAATACAGCAATATATGAAGGTGGTGCAAACTGGACTTTTGCGGGAGGAACAACCTTAAAAGGTACTATTGATTTTGGCGATGGCACTACTATTGAAGCCAATGCGCCCCAGCCTGCTTTAGCTTCTGATATTTACTATATCGTTCCTGAAAAATGTACAGAATGTGTAGGTTTTCACGAAGAATCACAATGTGCGGCTGTATGCCCCGTAGATGCTTGCGTACCAGACCCTGACTATGTAGAATCCAAAGAAGAACTCATGGATAAGAAAAACTGGTTACACGGTTAATATTGTTTCATTTTTATTTTTTAACAAAAAAGCAATGGGATATTTCCTGTTGCTTTTTTATTTGAGGTATATTTTGTCATACTTTTACGCATGATTTGGACAGAAATTATAGGGTATGCCGCCGCATGTCTGACCACAGTTTCATTTATTCCGCAGGCGTATAAAATTTATCAGACCAAAGATACAGAAGCTATTTCTTTATCTATGTTTGTCATATTCAACATCGGACTGATATGCTGGCTGATTTTTGGAATTTTAATGCACTCTTTGCCTGTTATTTTAGCAAACAGCATTACGCTTGTGTTGGCAATGTATATTCTTTTGGTGAAAATAAAGAACAGCATGCGTAAAAAATAATTCTCTGATAACAGGTTTTGAGATTTGCGACAAAATTTCTTATTTTTGTATAAAAGTAACTGTACATGAAAAATTTGGTTTTTATCAACTTTCTGCTCTTGGGTTGCATTACGTTGTATGCCCAGCAAAATTCCTTGCCTTATTTTGAAGAGTGGTTAGGCGAACCTAATCAGTATGATGATGGTGTAGCATATTATATGGATAACCATGTTTTTGTTAAGTCTGTAAGTATGCAAGGCAGTAAAACAAAAACGGTTTTTTATGAGCGAAAAAACACAAAGCAATATGAAAAAACAGAAATAGTCAATCTTCCTTATACAAATGAACAGGACACTAAATACATGATACTACCCCTTATACAGGCTACGTACCTACGCATAGAGCAGAAAAATGAAGTAAAAAGTGTCATTTTACCTGAAAAAGCCATATATCACAGTATTTCTGTAACAGAAAAACATATATTTGTTATCGGTAATATAGATAAAAGTGCTTATTTTGTCTGTGTGGATAAGACAGGAAAAATAGAATACGAGCACACATTCAGTTATGCACACCATAACCAAGTAAAAAGTATAGCAGAGGATAAAGATGGCAATCTATACTGTGCAGGATACATAGAACAGAGCATAAATAACACTTTTGACGCATGGCTTGCAAAATTATCCCCACAGAGAGAACTTTTATGGAGTAAATTATATGGCACAGATAAAGGTACAGATGAGTTTTACAGAGTACAAATTACCCCATACGGACTGCTTTGTTCAGGGCTTACGTATCGTAATGAAAATTTTGATACATACATTTTGCATACAGATTTGGACGGTAATTTTGGTAGCATTGCTTCTGTACCTGAATACTCTTATATGAATAAAAAAGTATTAAACATTCCTAAAAAATGAATGTAATAAATATGAGATAAATAAAACACAGGAGTTTTTTCATTGCCCCTGTGTTTTTTTCATTAAGCTACTTGTGTTTTTTATTGTTTTATGAATTTACTGGCTTGTTTCAAGCCACCATTGTTATCATACAATTGATAGATATACACACCTGCGGGATAATGTGCCATACTAATACTTGCTACATCATAACCTGCAATATTTTCACTCATAAGCACCTTACCTGTTATATCTGTAATGCGGATAGTTTGTATATTTTTCATTTCTCTTAAATTAAAGTAAAGCACGTTTTGTACAGGATTAGGATATGCCTTTACTTTGTCCTCAACAACGATAGGGTCATTTTGAGCAGTTACGATGGTATTATATTCAGCAGTTTTAGACTCGTTTAGTGTAAAAGGTTTTTTCATGTCCATGCTCAAAAGAATAACAGGACTTGCATTTTGCAACCAACTATAAGTTTGGGCGGTATCCGCTTGACTAGAAAAATACATATAGACCATACCTACTTTCAGATACACGGTATCTCTATTGACAGAAGTTTCTTTTACTCTAAGTGTATTAGAATATGTTCCACTAGGAATAGTCAGCGTACCATAAGCGTCTGCATACTGAGTTTTGTATACATTAGTTACAACTTTGAAATCATTACCTAGATAACTAAACATCGCTACGGCTTTGGAGGTATCCGAACCCATGTAACCTAATGTGATAGGCGTAGGTATGATAAGTTGGTTTTTAGGGGCATAATCAATAGGCACATTAGTAAGAGGTTGTCCTGTTTTATACACATATAATCCATCTGCATATAGCCCAGAACTATTTTTTAGAAAGTAAACAACTTGGCTATCTTGGGTATTATGCTGTGCCATAGTTGCAGACGGGAAGTTTGTAGATCCAGGTAAACCTGTGGGAGAAACAAAAGTATTAGTTTTAGTTCTGTTGTTATCAGGCATGTAATTCCATGTTTGTGGTGACATGCTTGGTGGAGTCATAGTTATAGTAAAACTAGTATCTTTTACGTTTGCGAAAGCATCTCCTACACTAGGTAAAGCGCTGTTAGTAATAGTTGGAGCTTGTGCATAGCCGAATAAACTCCATAAACAAGATGCAAGAATAATAAGGAATGATTGTTTCATAGCAGAAACATATGAGCAAAAATTATGCCTTTTTTATTTAACTATGGTTATCTTTTGTACATTCTCTGTATTATGAATTTGGGTTTTTATGAAATAAACGCCGTTACTCAGGCTTTGTACATCTATCAGTTCTTGAAGTTCAAATTTATGTATACCGCTCATCCGTTCCTCTTGTAGTAAAACTGCTATTTTTTGACCTTGTATATTATACAAAACCGCATTTACAATACTGGGTTCAGGTATGTAAAAAGAATAAACACTATGCGGATTACATGGATTAGGGTACACCTTTCCAAATACGATTTTATTACCGAGTCTCAAATTTTCTAATCTTGTATCATTATGAATGTGAATGTAATCTTTTTTTACTTCGGTAACAGTGCATCCCTCTGCGGTAACTCCTGTTAAAGTAATTGTATAATTTCCTGCTTTCTTATAGATGTGTTTTGGGTATTTGTCTTCTGAAACAAAGTCGTCGCCAAAATTCCATTGATATTTTACGAAGTCAAAAGCAGATACAGGTTTAAAGGTAATCTCTTCATCAATGGCAGAACGTGGAAAATCTGCTACAAAATCAATTTCAGGGTTTTTTCCTACATGAATATAATCCACCTTGAAGGTAGAATGTTCTCCTTTTGCGCCTTTTGCTGTGAGAAATACAGTGTATTTACCCGGTTTTTGGTAAACGTGTGTAGGTTCAGGTACTTTTGAAATAGGACTGCCATCACCAAAATCCCATTCGTATGAAAAAGTATTCAAACTCAGATTTTTAAATGCCACGTTTAAGGTATCACAGCCATACGTTGCAGTCGCTATAAAATCTGCGTAGGGTTCATGAGAATTATCTATATGAATGTAAGTTTCTTGAGTAGATACTACTTCGCAGTCTAATTCATTTTTTACAGTTAATCTTACTAAAAAATCTCCTTCTGTGCGATAGAAATGGGTTACTTTTCTACCATAGCCTTTGTTGCCATCTCCAAAATCCCAGATGTATTCTTTTGCGGTACTGTCTTTTGCTCTGAATCTTACTTTGGAATAAGGTATTCGGCGAGATAGGGTATCCACTTTAAAGTCCGCTTTGGGTAGTTTAACTACTTCAATCCAATTCGTTTTTACAAAGTTATAGGCATTTTTTCCCTTATAAGCAATCATTTCTACGGTATACTTACCTGGCTTAGTATAAGTATGATAAGGATTAAATTCTTTACTTTGCTTGCCATCACCAAAAAACCATTTGCAAGAGTCCAAGCCAGAGATTTCTACAAAAAATTGAGTATCAAAAGGAGCGCAACCTACATATTTACTTGCATAAATGGCACGGTCATTGTCTATAAATTGTGCATATAAGCCTGTTGTATACAAGAGCAAAAAAGTAACATTTATCCATAATCCTTTGGGTACGCACATATTGTTTTATGAATGACGGTGATTTTTTTAACATAAACGAAACAAATATACGAAATATATCCTCTATTTGTTACACCTTAAAAAACTTTAAGGTAATTTTACTTTGTAGATATTTTTATTTTTGCGGTGTTTATGTTTAAGCCTTTGTTTTTAATTTTTATAGGTGGTGGAATAGGAAGTGTTATTAGATATTTACTTCATTTTTATGTGCGTAAAATAATTGATACTCCATTTCCAATAGGTACGTTATTAGCCAATATCATAGCCAGCTTCTTAATAGGATTTATAGCAGAAAAAGTTCATTTTCAAGGCTTACCTACATGGTATAAATATCTTTTTATTACAGGCTTTTGCGGTGGACTAAGTACCTTTTCTACATTTAGTTACGAAAATGTAATGCTCATAACACAAAAAGAAATTTTTTTAAGTACACTTTATACTGTTTTAAGTGTAGTGATATGTTTTTTATTCACTTTTTTAGGCATTATAGTCGGTAAAAAAATATGATTCACGGCACGCTCTCCGCTTTTTATGGAAACTTAAAATAAATTATGTTACAAATTTTGTGATTTTGATTTTATTTTTTACATTTGCATAGTATAAATGCAAAGTTATGGAAAATTACATCAATCCATTCATCAACGTGGAGTCTCCAGATAATTTTGAACAAAAGTGCCTTTGCACATTAGTACTAGACGTATCAGGTTCTATGAGTGGTGCACCGATAAATGAACTCAACAGAGGATTACGAGAATTTTACAATACCGTAAGGCAAGATTTTGTAGCATCTCAGCGTCTGGAAGTAAGTATTATTACTTTTGGCAGTCAGGTATTGATGATACAAACTCCCGCCCTGACAGAAAATTTTACAATGCCTACATTAGTTGCCGATGGTTCTACGCCTATGGTAGACGCCGTGAGAATGGCAATTAAACAAACTCAACAACGTAAAGAATGGTACAAAACCACAGGACAGCCTTATTATCGCCCATGGATTATTCTGATAACAGACGGCGAACCTGACCATGACCAAGATATGGAAACCTTGAGTAAAGAAATAAGAAAAGGAGTGGATAACAAAAACTTCTTATTTTATGCGGTAGGAGTGCAGGGATATAATCACAAGAAATTAGCCTCGGTTTGCCATCCAAGTACTCCACCCCTGCCTCTCCAAGAACTACGTTTCAGTGAGTTTTTTAAGTGGTTGAGTGCAAGTATTACTATGGTAACTCATTCCAAAGATGGAGATAAACTTCAACTCCCTTCTGTAAACGGCTGGACACAAATGGAGATATAACCTAAAAAATGACACACGGCGTCTTATAACAAAGCTGTGAAACTGTACAAAATATTGTATCTTTATATTTAATCAGGCAAAATACCTGTTTTCAAGCCTGAGAATCTGCTTTATTAGATAATTCTGTGCTGTGTGCTGACGAGAATGGAGCAGTTGGTTTAAGTAATTTAACACCAGAACAAATTACTAAGTGTAATACAATTAAAATCACTACCGAAGAAGTATATAAGAACTACAAATCTTTTTGTGTACAGGAAAAATGTTTTATGTAAGTACCTATAAGCCGTATTAAAAATATTTGACTACACTTTTAAGATAATCCTCTGAACTAATTCGTACATAAAAAAGTTATACACAGAAAACACTATGAAAACAGCTGTCATTATTGGTTCAGGTCTGGGAGGGCTTTCTACCGCACTCCGCCTTACACAAAAAGGATACAGAGTAAAAGTTATTGAAAAAAATGATACTGTTGGAGGAAGGCTGAATATTTTACAGGACAAAGGATACACTTTTGATGTAGGTCCTTCTTTTTACTCTATGTCTTACGAGTTTGACGAACTTTTTGCAAGTGCAGGGGTAAAAAATCCGTTACAGTTGGAAAAACTCAATCCTGTGTACCAAGTGTATTTCAGACATCGCAAAGAACCCTTCAAAATTTACACAGATTTAGAACAATTAGCACAGGAATTTGCTTTTGAACCTAATTTCAAACAAAAAATAGAAAAATATCTTGCCAAAGCAGGTCAGTTTTTTCATGATACGGAGAATGTTATTGTAAAAAAGAACTTCAATTCTGTTCTTCACTACCTTATGGGTATGACCAAAGTGCCCCTAAAACACACTCCTTACCTGTTCAAATCTATGTGGAAAGTATTAGACAAAACCTTTGAACACGAAGAAACCAAAGTCATTTTCTCATTAGTAGCTTTTTTTCTGGGTTCTACTCCGTTTGAAACCCCTTCTATTTATTCTTTGCTTAACTATACAGAACTCAAACATGACGGCTACTGGGCAGTAAAAGGTGGCATGTACAGCATTGTCAAGGAAATACGAAAAATACTGGAACAAAGAGGTGTAGAGTTTGTTACTAACACAGAAATTGTAAGTTATGAAAATGGTACACCCGATAAAGTAACCGCTTTCATAGACCAAAATGGAAATAAATATACCGCTGACGTATTTGTTGTGAACAGTGATGCCGCTTCATTTAGAGGAAAAGTACTCAAAAGACAAAAGTTTAATGAACAAAAACTAGACAATTTAGACTGGACTTTATCACCCTTTACCATTTATCTTGGGGTAAGAAAAAAGCTCAAAAATCTTATTCATCACAACTATTTTCTTGGGGATAACTTCAAAGAATATGCAAATAAAATATTCAAATCCACTATTGCACCGGAAAAACCCTATTACTATGTAAACGTAACTTCCAAGTCAGACCCAAGTACTGCACCCGAAGGTTGTGAGAATGTATTTATTTTATGTCCTGTACCTGATTTACGCTTTAAAAAAGACTGGGCGGATACAGAAACTTTTGCCAAAAACATTATTCAGGACTTGCAGGAACGTATAGGGGATAACATTTTGGACAACATTGATACTATGCATATTATGAACCCTATAGATTGGCAAAATAAATTCAATTTATACAGAGGTTCAGGATTAGGTCTATCACATGGTATGCGTCAGGTAGGCGGTTTCAGACCTAAAAACTATGACGAAGAGTACAAAAACGTCTTTTATGTAGGGGCTTCCACTACACCAGGCACAGGGCTGCCTATGGTAGTTATCGGTTCAAAATTAGTAACAGAACGTATAGAACAATCCAATGTAAATGTATAACCTTTAATACAAAAAAAGTATGAACGCACTTGAATTGTATTCCGAATGTTCAGCCAAAATAGCAAAACTACTCACCCGTGAGTATTCTACCTCATTCAGCAAAGCTATTCATTTATTGGACAGGTCTTTGCACCGTTCTATCTACGGCATTTATGGCTTTGTACGTTTGGCTGATGAAATTGTAGATACGTTTTATCACCAGAACCAAGAAGTTCTTTTCCGAGAGTTTTGCCAAGAAGTAGAAAAAGCATTGAACTTAAAATTTTCATTAAATCCTATTTTACATGCTTTTCAAGAAGTTGTACATACCTACAAAATTCCTAAAGAATACATAGATGCCTTTTTATACAGCATGGAGTTAGATTTAACAAAGAGAGAATATACAGACGAAGAAGCATCAGTGTATATTTACGGTTCTGCGGAAGTAGTAGGTTTAATGTGTTTGTGCGTATTTGTTCCTGATGAAAAGGAACGAACAAACCTAATTCCTTATGCCAAAAAATTAGGTTCAGCTTTTCAGAAAGTTAATTTTTTACGGGATATACAGTCTGATTTGGAAGTGCGAAAGCGGATATATATTCCAAAGGAATTATTGGAGAACGGAAAAATCACCGAAAAAACAAAAAAACAATATGAAGCGATTTTAGAGCAAGAATTCAAAGAAGCACAAAAAGGCATAAACCTGCTTCCCAAAACCTGCCGAAAAGGTGTACAGATTGCCCACACGTATTTTTATGCCCTATTCAAGAAAATACAGAGTAAAAGCGTAGAAGAAGTACTACAAAAGCGCATTCGTATAGATAATTTTCATAAATTCAGACTTTTAGCACGAGCATCGCTGATGTGGTAAAAATACAAAAACAGCAGATACAAAAAGTATCTGCCGTTTTTTTATTATATTATCACTATTGTACAATAAGTGAAATTTGTTTTTGTTTATCTCCATTCCGAAGCGTCAGGATATACATTCCTTTTGGCAGTTGATTTACATCTACTTCGTTTGTACCTATATTCAACCATGTAGAAAGAACTTTTTTACCATACAAATCATAGATAGTTGCCTGCATATTTTGGTCTGCTTGAATGTACATCTTGTCTTGTACAGGGTTAGGATAAATTTTTGTATTTCCAAAAGTATTGTCTGCGATACCTGTTGCCATGTTAATAGTAACGCTTATGTTAGAAGTTTTAGAACAAGGTGCGAGAGTAACCGTTACACTTACTGTACCTGTACCAGGACTACCCCATTGTACCATGATATTGTTTGTACCTGCACCAGATAGGATTGTACCACCTGTTACGTTCCAATTGTACGTTGCGCCTGTGGTAGAAGGTACGCTGTATGAATAGGTTAAATTCTCTACTACGCTTATAGGACCTGAAATAGTAGCATTTGGAGAAGGATTTACAGTTACTTTTACATAGTTTCTAAAACTTGTTTTACCGCCTGATGTAATTTCTGCAAAATAAGTAGTTGTTGTAGTAGGCGTAACCGTAAAAGAACTACCTGTACCAATAGGCGTTCCACCGCTAGCTGTTGTGTACCAATTGATAGTTCCTGTACCTGATGCTTGTAAATTTACAGGATTTCCTGCACAAATAGCAGTATCTTTGGTCAGAATAGTAGGCGCAACAGCACCGTCCCATTTGAACATGCCCCCTGTAAAAGCATCTACGTTGAAACTACCTGAAAAACCTGTATTAGAGTTAATAAAACTCGTATGAGCATGTTGTACATTATCTATGTAAGTCCATGTAGCGCCATCGTCACAAGTGTAAGCTGTACCTGGAGCACCACTATAAATAGAACCAATTACATACGTTCCTGTTGTACCGGGTACATAACTAATAGTAGATTTAGCATCTAATCCTCCTGTGGGTCCAGTGGTAAGCATAGTCCATGTTAAACCGCCGTCTGTAGTTTTAATAATTCCTGCGTTAGTTGTGCCTACTACTCCGATTGCTAAACCATTTAAGCTATCTTTAAATGCTAATCCATTTACATAGACGTTTGTAGCAAAAGGTGTAGTATGTACAGTCCAATTTAGTCCTTTATTATTAGATTTGTAGATTCTGCCTTGTGTAGTGCCAAACCATATTTTATTACCTACTGCGGCGTAAGAATTAGTTAAACCGTATTCGCTACCTGATAAAGGTGCAGGAATATTAGCAGAGGGTACACGTACCCAGTTTGTGCCGCCATTAGTGGTAGTGTAAATTTCATAATAACCGCCATTAGGGTCGCCCATGCAAAAACCTTCATTTTCGTTAAAAAAGTGTATCACATTACCAAAACCTGCGGGTGCGGTAAAAGTAGCTGTGGGCTGTACAAACCAGTTTGCACCACCATCATTAGTACGGATAACTTTTCCTCCGCCTGCTGTACCGTCGTACATAATTACCCATGCCGTATCTTTATTTAGTGCAAAAAGTTGGGCGGTGCTATATCCTGAAATACCTGGTGCGTTATACACGCCGGGTGTCCAAGTAGTGCCGCCATTAAGTGTACGGGTAAAATCATGCACAATAGCATTTGCCCCTGAACCGTCATACGCACTCGCCCACACAACGTTAGGATTAACAATAGAAACATTCGTAATTCCTCTACTTGCCGCAGTAAATCCTGTGGCTTGGGTTAACCATGTCTGCCCAATTGCTTGTAAAGAGAACAAAAGCAGCATAAAGATGGAATTTTTGGTACTCATAAGTAAAACTTGTTAAGTAAAGTTAAAAGCAAAGTTAAACACTTATGTTCAAAGAAACAATTTTTATTTTATACTCACAATTTTTTGTAGTGTAGCCATCTTTTTTAAGTATTTTTGTATCATTAAAAGTACTCTAATGTATAAAATCCAACATTTTTTTTGTGTTTTTTACTTTTTGTCTTTCTCTGCGGTTGCACAATCTTATTCATGGCAAGAAGCACATCGTTTGCTATTGAACATGCAGTATGAAAAACTATATCAAATACTCCCACACATAAAAAATACTCCTATGGATAAATGTATTGCCGAGTACAGTGTTTTTCATAGTTATGTTATTCAATCTTTGGTGATACAGCCAAAACAGTATGAAAACAAAGTAAAATACTATTATGAAAACACGTTGTATTATTCCCAAAAGTTACCTGAAAATAGTCCTTATAGGCTGTATCTTGTAGGAGAAATGGATTTTGAAATGGCATTAGTATATTTGCAAGATAAAAGTTATTGGTCTGCGGTATGGAAAATAAAATCTGCCTATCAAAAACTTTCAGAATGCGTACAAAAATACCCCGATTTTTACGAACCATACAAAACACTCGGAATACTGCATACTATGATAGGGAATATTCCCCGAAGATACACATGGATGGTAAGTATGCTCGGCTTTAAAGGCACAATACAACAAGGTGAAAAAGAACTGTTGCTCTGTATACAAAAAGCAGATTTACAACAAACAGAAGCACAATTAGTATATGCGTATATGTGTATGAATATCTATCTCAAACGAGAAAAATCGCTGGGTATTGCTTCAGAAATGCCAAAACAGTATCCTGAAAGCAAATATATTGCAACCGTATGCGCGCTTATCTGTACTAAACTTAACCATGACGAAGAAGGTATGTATATCATTGATAAACTTCCACAGTTTAAAGACAATTACCTTGATTTTGCTTTTACGGAATATCTTACAGCAGAATACGCTTTGCACCGAAACGACAAAAACACAGCTATACAGCATTATATGAACTATGTTTCAAAAAACCAAAATGACCTTTTCAAAGCAGACAGCTATTTCAAAACAGGGCTGTGTTATGAACTGCAAAATAAAAGAAATGAAGCTATGGCGTACTATCAAAAAAGTATTGCAGAACCTAATTCTGAACAGGAAGAGGACAAACAAGCAAAAAAATATGCACAGGAACTGTTAAAAAAGCCGCTCAATAGTATTCAGATGGATTTGCGCATAGCTCGCAATTATGCTGACGGCGGATATTATGACAAAGCCGTTAAACAAATAGAAAAATATCAGCAAAACCTGTCTGTATATGAAGTTCATGAACAGTTGGAATGGTATTATCGTATGGCAAGAACAGAGCACGCACAGAAAAAATGGCAGTCTGCACTTGAATACTATCAGAAATGTACTCAAATTAGTCTTATGCAACCTGTATGGATGCAGGTGTACGCATGGTATTACATGGGAACAATACATGAAGCACAAAAAAATAATACAAAAGCCAAAGAATGTTATCAAAAAGCACTTTCTTATGACGGTTATGAATATCAGAACAGTTTAGAACGGCGTGCCAAAGCCGCATTACAACGAGTAAAATAACATAACTTGGAACACAACCAATCTCTGTTCATAAAATCTAATTTATCAATCTGTAAATAATTCATTTTTCTGATACAGAATACATTTCACAAATCCACTTTTTTGAGTAAATACAGGTATATAGTTTTTTTGCAATAGGTTCAGTTCTTTTTGGTTAAAGGTATTGGAAATATTGCTGTACAGAATATACGGTGCAGTGTTCCAATTTTCATCATTGAGCAAAGGTAGGTTTTCAGTTTTTTCAGGGTTTAACCTTGTAATGTAATCTGATTTATGCAATGGTGGACAGGTGTATATCTGTGAAAAAGCTATATGCTTATCTTTTGCGTACTGTAATACTTTGTCTTTCAGACTAAAATAAGGAACATGTGCCAAAGAAGCGTCCCAACCATTTGCAAAGGGTACAGGATATACCCAAAAATGCCCTGCTATAAAAAATATCCCCATTAAAGCAAAAACCCACTTTTTTACTTTGAGTTCAGCTATTTCTTGCACTGCCCACAAAACAAGCAGTACATAAATAACTATAAAATACCTGTGTCCAATAGGATTGGTAAGCGGTACAAACAGAATAAAAAAAACAATAATCGCAATACCCGCACTGTACAACAAAAAATGCGCTTGGGACAACAAAACGATAATACTTTTTCTTCTTTGCCATAACAGCCACAATACTGTTATCCATAAAATAACTCTGCCTGTATCTAACAGCCTGAATACAAAAACCACTGCATTTTTGGGAATGATACCCCATGAAAATTCTGATTTATACATCTCCGAAGCAAACCATCTTCCCGTATAAAAATGATGCAAAAACAGCCACACAATTATCAGTATGGCAAATACAATATAGTTACTGACATACTTTTTCCATTGTTTTATATCAAATCTGTTATGAACAAAATCTATACAAAACAAAGCTATGCCCATTATCCAACCTCTGATAGATAAAAGACTTAATAGTGCCATTCCAATAACAATATAGATGTTTTTTTGCTCATTTATACCATAAAGCACCATCAAAAAGCCGCATAACAAAGCTATATCAGGGTTAAGACTCATAACTTGTGCTGTAAGCGTAGCTTCTGCACACAACAAAACAACAGCTATCCATTGATAGTAATGCGGAATATATTTTTGTATAAACTTTCCCGTAAAATATACATATCCCCATATAAAAGGCAACTGCAATAAATGACTTACCACAAGGTTTTTACCGAATATTTTCCACCCCACAGCCAAATACAGATTAAATAAAACAGGATGCCCTGCATCAGTATCTGACGGTGGAAAAACAGTGTTAAAATTATGTTCATAAATATTCAGAGCTACCTGTGCATGATAGGCGGCGTCCCAAAAAAATGGAAAATACATACTCACACATACATATAAAGTCTGTATAAGCAGGAATACCCACAAAATACTGTTAAAATGCAGTTTCATTAAATAAAATCATACAAAAATAGTCAAAATGAAACCTTATTTTGACAAGGTAAAAATTACCCTTATCTTTGCTTGTATGAAATACAGACTTTTTACCTTATTCACTTTTACTTTTGTGTGCCATTTTCTGTATGCACAGGTTGCTATTCGTGGTATGGTAGCAGATTATGACAACTCGGATTTAATTGCAGGTGCACTTGTCAGTATAGAAGGTACATCTTTAAGTTCAGAAACCGATATTGATGGCAAATATGAAATTTCTGATGTTCCCGAAGGAGAGTATACTATTGTAATTACTGCAAAAAACTACCAAAAAAAACGCTTAACTAATGTTAAAGTAGGTGAATTTGATATGCGTTTAGATATAACTATTGAACTAGCGCCGCCTGTATTAGTAGATAACAATAATAACAACACTGATACCACCAAAGTACAAACTAATGAAGTAATAGAAGTAGGCAAAGTAATTGAAAATGGTAGTATTATTGTGATATTACAGCAGAAAAAAGCTACACAAATCATAGAAAACACGAATGAAGACCTTATTTTACAAACCCCCGCACAGCATGCAGGAGAAGTGATTGCTAATTTGCCTGGCGTTACTTTGTTAGAAAACAAATATGCTATTATACGCGGCTTAACTGATAGATACAACACCTTTGCACTCAACGGAATTACATTACCTAATACAGAAATAGAACGTAAAGGTTTTGAGTTTTCTTTTATTCCTGCCAATATGATAAAAGATATTGTGCTGTATAAAAGCGCTTCTGCAGATATGTCCGCTGAAATAGCAGGGGGACGCATACAACTTAATACCATAGATATGCCTAATCAAAGAAAATTTATATTCTCCTTAGGCTTAAACTTTAATGATTTAGCTTTTGGTAATGAATTTCTTACCTCAGAAGGCAATCAATTAGGAAAAGTACAGACTCTACCGCTTACCTTTCCAAGTTCTTACAAAATAGCCCGCTCACAAGGTTTATATTCTAATTATGTACCCGTTAAAGGCGATAGAGAATTTCTTGCCAATACAGCTAAATCTCTACCTAATACATGGCAGGCTAATCAAACTAATGCAGGATTAGGACAGTACGCACAAATACTCTATCAAAATAAATTCAAAATAAGAACCCGAAAACTCGGTATCAGTACTGCCGCAGAATTAACGAATACTTACAATATCAACTACATTGACCGTACTGATTTTCTTGGCATACAAAACAATCAACCTGTATTAGATTTTACCTATCAAAACAAGCAATTTGTACGTAAAGGCGCAATAAATGGTATGCTTAACCTTGCTTATGAGTTTAATAATTACAATAAAATTACGCTCAAAAATTTAGTAGGCATACTTTCAGAAAGTCAAGTAGATGTACTGACTAATGGATATCAAACAGCTTCTTACACTAGTGGGGGGGCTTTATTAGACAGTGCTTATCGTTACAAAGCAAACTTTTTACGACTAATTCCTAGAACGCTATTAGGTACACAAATAGGTGGAGAACATGTTTTGCCGAACTTTTCTGTAAAAGGAGCTAAAATAGACTGGCGTGCAGGATACACGTATTTTTTGCGTGATGAACCTGATTATCGTAGAGTTTCTTATCGCTTGAATAACGCTGATGGACAGTATTATGTGCGTATTCCGCAAAATTTGGGTAACGGATATGGGGATTATGCAGGTTTTGGAGCTTCACGCGTATATATTGTAGGTGAAGATGAAGTATACAGCGCAGAACTAAACGCATCTTTACCTTTTACATTGTTTAATGCACAATCCCGAGTAAAAACAGGCGTATTTACAGAGTACAAATACCGCTTTTTTGATACTCGTTCCATAGGCTATGCTTTATCTTCTAATAGTATATGGACAAATACTTCTCCTATTTTTGCTCTACCACCGCACCAAGTATTTGATAATGCTAATTTTAGTGATAGTACTATGTATGTTTTGGAAGGCACACGTCCCCAAGATAACTATGTAGCTAATAGCAATCTTAATGCAGGCTATGCTATGTTTGAAACAACTATCCTTAAAAAATGGAAAACCTCAATAGGTATGCGCGTAGAGAGTTTTTCTCAACGGCTGAAAGTAGAAAATTACTTAAAAGCCTCTAATCATAAAGATTTACCTGTAAATACCCTGATAGTAGACCTTTTACCTTCGCTTAACCTTATTTACAATCCTAATGATAAATGGAATATTCGTTTTGCGGGTTCTAAAACGCTTTCTCGCCCTGACCCACGCGAACTTTCTTATTTTTCTTTTCTCAATGCTACTTATACCATTTTTTATGCAGGTAATAATAACTTAACTCGCACACAAATCTACAATGGAGACATAAGAGCAGAGTATTACATGAAAGATAATCAAGTAGCTACTTTTGGAGTATTCTACAAATACTTTATTAACCCAATAGAACAAAGAGTTTTACCTTATACGATTAGCGCCCAATACTACCGTACTTATCAAGTACAAAACGTAGCTAATGCACAGTCTACAGGAGTTGAAGCCAATTATACAGGTGCTATCCCTTTTGTTCCTAATTTGCAAGGTTATGTCAATGCTTCATACATTATCAGTACGGTAAATGTAGGAGCAAGAACCCGCAGTCTGCAAGGTCAATCACCGTATATTATCAATGTAGGGGCAAATTATCAAATTAAAAAGGCTAATTTAGCTTTTAATGCAAATTATCAAAGATTTGGAAAACGTATTGCTATTGTAGGAGAAGTAACTCCTTCCTTGAACTATCCTGATATTTATGAACTTGGTAGAGATATAATAGATTTGAGTATTGTAAAAAAACTGGGCAAACACTTTGAAACTCGTTTAGATTTGAGAGATGTTCTTAATCAACCTATTCGTTTAGTACAAATTCAAGATGGAAAAAATTATGATGCTTCGCGTGATAAACTCATATTAAAGCAACAACGCGGGTTTAATGCTTTCTTTGCGGTTAAATATCAATTTTAAGGTAAGAAATTTTTTGATAACAACTACTCAATGGTCAGGGGCATGGTCTTTCGGTACG
>CALIZB010000017.1 GCA_938028625.1 uncultured Bacteroidia bacterium
ACCTATACACTTATTATTTTCTAATACAGGCAGATGATTTACTCTGTACTCCTGCATCCATAGTAAAGCCTGGTTACCCGTATCAGAAAGTTCTAAACAAGGCAAGCGTTGTGAAGTAATGCTCAATACGTTTTCCATGATTTTGACAGAGAATATGCAATTATAACGCCATTCGTAATATTTTGGTTTGGAAAAATGAGTAAAAGTGTAGTTTTGATTATCTAGATAGCATTTTAGAGCAGTTTTTTTACAATATCTGCAATGGTAACTCCGTCTGCTTCTGCGGTAAAATTCAGAATAACTCTGTGCCGCAAAATAGGGTGAGCTACGGCTTGTACGTCTTCTATATCAGGGGAGAATTTGCCATGTATGAGAGCATTTGCTTTCGCACCAATAATGAGGTATTGTGAAGCTCTAGGTCCTGCGCCCCAAGAAACGTATTTTTTTACAAAATCAGGGGCTATGCCTGAATTTATACGAGTTTTATGCACTAATTTAACAGCATATTCTATCACGTTATCTGCTACGGGAACTTCTCGTACTAATTTTTGAAAGTATAAAATTTCTTCTTTGCTTAAAATCTTCTCAATGTTTATTTTTTGTGGTGTAGTAGTAGTTTTTACTATCTGCACCTCCTCCTGATAAGACGGATAATCTACCCATACATTAAACATAAAACGGTCCAATTGTGCTTCGGGTAGAGGATAAGTACCTTCCTGTTCAATGGGGTTTTGCGTTGCTAATACAAAAAATGGAGTATCCAAATGGTATTTTTTACCTGCGTTAGTAACAGAAAACTCTTGCATAGCTTCTAATAGTGCCGCCTGCGTTTTTGGAGGAGTACGGTTTATTTCATCTGCTAATACAATATTAGCAAATACAGGTCCCTGAATAAACTTAAATTGTTTGCCTTTTTCGGAGTCTTCCAGAATTTCACTTCCCGTGATATCAGAGGGCATCAAATCAGGAGTGAACTGAATACGATTAAAACTTAACCCTAGTGCTTCGGATAAAGTACGCACTAAAAGTGTTTTTGCTAATCCAGGAACACCTACTAATAAACAGTGTCCTTGACTAAAAATGCAGGTTAAGAGTTGTTGTACAATATCTTCTTGTCCTACAATTTGCTTGGCAATTTCCTGAGTTAATGCAGTATGTTTTTGCCCTAATGCCTGTGCGGCTTCTACGGCATCTTTGTATGCTATTTTTTCCATATTTCTAATTCTTCACAATTAAAGGATTTATCCCGAATTTCTACATAAACTTTTTTGGAATTTTCTTTTATCCATTCCTGATAAATTCGGTTACGTTTTTCAGACAATGCGGCATTTTGTATGCGCTCATAGTCATCATTAAGGTTGGCAATGTGAGAAGGCAGGCGTTTTTCTAGTATAAGAATACGATAGCCTTTCTTACCATCATAATGCGTGTAAGGAAAAGGAGTAGTCACTTCACCTTGTTTTAGGTCTTGAATTTTGAAGTATACTTCACTTTCTAACATTTTTGCAGGAATTCGGTTTCTCCCTGTTTGCGGATTAATAATAAATCCGCCTGTTTCTACGGTTTGTTTGTCTTCGGAGAATTCTTTTACGGCTTTAAGAACAGATATTTTTTTATCCATCAAAAGTTTTCGGATACTGTCCAAGCGCATAACTGCCTGTCCATCATCATTGGAGGTAGTTCTTGGTTTAATGAGTATATGGCGGGTATGCACCTGCTCGCCCTTCTGTTCCAAAACCTGAATAATATGCCAGCCATACATGGTTTCTACGGGTTCAGAGATTTTGCCCACAGGGGTAGTAAAAGCAACCGCTTCATATTCTGGAACAAGTTCTCCACGTTTTGTCCAGCCGATATCACCGCCATTAGTAGCGCTGCCTGTATCGTCTGATGTATCACGAGCAACTTTTTCAAAATCTAATTCACCTTTAGCAATAGCATCACGTAGTTTTTTCGCAACTTGATAAGCCGCATTGACCTGATTTTTACTCATCGTAGGAAATACTACTATCTGACGGATTTCTAATTCCTCTTCATACACAGGCAGGGAGTCTTTGGGAATTTTGGCATAAAATTCTTTTACTTCTTTGGGAGTAATTTGCACGTTCCCTGTAACTTTATTTTGCATAGTTTGCACAATCAGCAGTTCTTTGATTTGAGAACGCATATCTACTTTAAATTGAGATAGCGGTTTGCCGTACAGTTCTTCTAATTTTTCTTTGCTTCCCAGACGTTCTATAAACATATTCACACGCTTATTTAGCTCTCTTTCTACGCGGTCATCTGTTACAGTAACGCTATCTATACGCGCACGAGAGAGTAATAATTTACTGGCTAAAAGTCCGCCGAGTAATTCACATTTGAGAGAACCGTCATCTTTCTCACCACTCATGATAATTTCATTATATTCACGTTCAATATCAGAACGTAAAATGATGTTATCTCCTACTATGGCTATAATTTCATCTAATACAACACCTTTACTTTCTGATACATTATTTTCCTGGGCAATACTCCAAAAAGTACCTAAAAAAAGAAACAGCACAATTAACCTTGCAAACATGGTTGCGAAAATAGTAAAAATATATGGTATGCTGTTCTTTTTTTGGGCAGCTACGGTTTATTATTTCTATTTAATCACTCTGACTTTTCCGCCTGTATTCGGACAATTTTTTGCCGTCCATGTTCCTCTTAACTCTATTTTTTTGTTCTCATCAATACAATTCAAAGGCATTTCTTTAAAGCAGAACGTCCATTCTTTTGTTTTCTTTACCACTTCATACTCTTTGAGTTTGAGCATCTGATTAGACGCATCATAAGTACCTTCAAGGTTATAAACCACCAGTACCTGAGTGCTGTCCATACTGTCATAGAATATACTTTGTCCTCTGACGATATTGTTTTTATATGTTTTTATTTTGAATGTGGTTTTGTAGTATACTTCCGTACCGTATACGTCCTGTGAGGTCCATCCCATGTATGTACCCTGCAATTTTTTTAACGGAAGCGGTTCTATACCTTTTTGTTTAAAGGTATAACCTGCCAAAAGAATAAAAACTGTCAAAATGAGGTAAGTTTTCATAATCCTGCAAAGATAGCTAAATAAAAAAGCGCTGATATAAGTACAAATACTTAGAGAATTATTTTGTCTTCTATAATACGGTAATTTTAACAAAAGCTATTCATATACATTATATCTTCTCCCACTCAAAAACCGCAAGATTTTTACTGTTTAAGTCAAATATCATTCCTACCAAATAAATTTCTTTACCTTGTTGCGTGTATTTTTCGTAGTATTTTTTAGCTTTTATCTGCTGTAATGGACTTTCATTATGGTGTGCCATCTTGAACTCAAATAC
>CALIZB010000018.1 GCA_938028625.1 uncultured Bacteroidia bacterium
GCTGTTATTACTGCTATTGAGAATGTTGCTCCTGCCGCTTATCTGTATTTAGACGGTAAAACTCCAAAAGTTACTCAATATGTAGAAACAAAAGGAAATAATGAAAAAGTATACAGCATAGAACTATCTGTATATGGATTGAGTATATGTGCAGAAATTGCCACAGAAAGCAATACTTTTGTGATTCATAATCCGCTTAATTTTACAGTTCAGACATTGCTTACTTATGAAGCAGAGAATAGAGTTTGTACGTTAATTCGTCAACAATTGCAAAGATTAGGCTATCAATAAAAATAAAGAGCATCATATAAAAAACTAAAAGCACACACCGTTAAGATGTATGCTTTTTAGGTTATATAGTTCAAAGATTATACTTCTGCATTTTGATAATTTTCCACAGGTGGACAAGTGCAAACGAGATTTCTATCACCGTATAAATCATTTACACGAGCTACACTTGCCCAGAACTTATTTTTACGCGTGTAAGGCAAAGGGAATGCGGCTTTTTCACGAGAGTAAGCATGAGTCCATTCATCTGCGGTAACCATACTAAGCGTATGCGGTGCATTGTGTAGTACATTATCTTCTTTATCTGCTATGCCGAGTTCAATTTCTTTAATTTCCTGGCGAATTTGTATTAAAGCATCACAAAAGCGGTCAAGTTCTTCTTTAGGTTCGCTTTCTGTGGGTTCTATCATAATCGTACCAGGTACAGGGAAAGACATAGTAGGTGCATGAAAACCATAATCCATCAAGCGTTTAGCTACGTCTAATGCTTCTATACCCAGCTTTTTGAATTCTCTTAAATCTACAATCATCTCATGGGCGCATCTACCGTTAGTTCCTGCATATAAAATAGAATAGTGTTTTTCTAACCTTGCTTTAATATAATTTGCATTGACAATAGCCATTTTGGTAGCATTGGTAAGTCCTTTTGCACCGAGCATACGAATATATGCGTAAGAGATAAGCAATATACTTGCACTGCCCCAAGGTGCCGCAGAAACCGCAGATATGCCATTTTTGCCGCCAGTTGGAATTAAACAATGTTTAGGTAAAAATTCTGCAAGATGTGCCGCTACACAAATAGGACCTACTCCAGGACCTCCTCCTCCATGTGGAATAGCAAAAGTTTTGTGTAAATTCAAATGGCAAACATCAGCACCAATCATAGCAGGTGAAGTTAAACCTACTTGGGCATTCATATTTGCGCCGTCCATGTATACCTGTCCGCCATACTGATGAATAATAGCACAAATTTCCTGAATAGCTTCTTCAAATACGCCGTGTGTGGAAGGATAGGTTACCATAAGTGCAGAGAGCGTGTCTTTATGTTGTTCTACCTTGGCTTTAAGGTCTGCTACATCAATATTTCCTTTTTCGTCACATTTTACTACTACTATTTTCATACCGAGCATAGCCGCAGATGCAGGATTTGTACCGTGTGCTGAAGAAGGAATAAGCACCACGTTTCTATGTCCCTGACCTTTGCTGATATGATAGGCACGGATTACCTGTAAGCCTGTATATTCACCCTGTGCGCCTGAATTAGGTTGCAAAGAAGTAGCCGCAAAACCTGTAATTTCAGAAAGCATTTGTTCTAATTCCTGAATAATTTGAGCGTAGCCTTGTGCTTGTTCTAAGGGTACAAATGGGTGTATTTGGCTAAATTCTGCCCAAGAAACAGGTATCATTTCTGTGGTAGCGTTGAGTTTCATGGTACAAGAACCAAGAGTAATCATTGATGTATTCATAGCTAAATCTTTATTTTCAAGCATTTTCATATAACGTAGCATCTGGTGCTCTGTGTGATAGCTATTGAATACAGGGTGTGTTAAATATGCACTTTTACGAATTTGAGATGAAGGAACGTTCAATTGTGTAATGTTTGTTATTTTTTGTTCAATGCTGTTTAAGGTGTATTCTGCTTTGGAATTAGCTTTGGCAAATATATTTGCGATAGAGAGAAGGTCTTCTGTTTGTGTGGTTTCATCAAAACTAATGTTAATAGTGTTGTCTGCATTATACCAGAAGTTAATTTCTTGTTGTTCAGCAAGAGTTTTTATCTTATTTGGTTCTGCACCTGTTATAGTAAGGGTATCAAAATAATGCTTGTTTTGAACAGTATATCCAAGTTCTGTGAGTATTTGTGCAAGTACTTGTGTGTATGTATGTATGCGTGTAGCAATGTTTTTTAAGCCCTTGGGTCCATGATATACGGCATAAAAACTTGCCATATTAGCTAATAGCGCTTGTGCTGTACATATATTAGAGGTTGCTTTTTCTCGTTTGATGTGCTGTTCGCGAGTTTGGAGTGCCATACGTAATGCTGTATTTCCTTGTGCGTCAATAGTTACGCCAATAATTCTGCCTGGCATAGAGCGTTTATAGTCTTCATGAGTAGCAAAAAATGCCGCATGCGGACCGCCATAGCCTAATGGTACACCAAAACGTTGAGAATTACCTACTACTACATCAGCGCCCCACTCACCAGGGGGGGTTAATAAGGTTAAAGCTAATAAATCCGAAGCTACAATAATTTTAACTTTGTTTTCTTTGGCTTTCTGAACCAAGTCAGTATAATCTTTAACCTCACCGCTTTTATCAGGATATTGTAGTAAAACAGCAAAAACGCCTGTAAAATCTAACTCCTTGGTTATGTCTACAATTTTTACTGTAATCCCTACAGGATTAGCACGGGTATTCAGCACATCAATAGTTTGTGGAAATACTTTGTCAGAAACCAAAATAGTATGTGCATTAGGTAGATTTTTTTGTTGTTCTGAATGAAGCATAAACATAGCTTCTGCGACGGCGGTGGCTTCGTCTAATAAAGATGCATTAGCAACAGGCATAGCAGTAAGGTCTGCTACCATAGTTTGAAAGTTCAGTAAGGCTTCTAATCTGCCTTGTGCAATCTCTGCTTGATACGGGGTATATGCTGTATACCAACCTGGATTTTCAAATACATTCCGTAGGATTACCGAAGGAGTAAAAGTATTGTAATATCCTAAACCAATGTAAGATTTGAATACCTTATTTTTTTGAGCAATTTTTTTAATATGCTGTAAATACTGATGTTCGGTAAGTGGTTCAGGTAGATTTAAAGATTTTGTCAAACGAATGGAAGCAGGAACAGTTTGTTCAATTAGCTCGTCTACGCTGTTTACTTTCATTTCTGCAAGCATAGCCTGTAATTCTGAACCTTCACTTCCGATATGACGATATTCAAACTCGTCTGTATAATGGAGGTTTGTATTCATAACGCTGTAAAATTAACAAGTTAAAAGCAATTAAAAAAGTTTATGCACAAGGTAAAAAAACAGGGTAAATTCAGAAATACCGTATATAGAAAAGTGAGAGACAATTATTTATCTTAAAAAAAAGAAAAATTTTTGGTTTTTGTTAAGGTTTGTTCTAACTTGCACGCCGTTTTTACAGCTATGCGATTGAAGACATTTTTAATACTCGTTTTAATCGGTTTGCTTACATATAGTGCCTTTGCCGATGAACAGCCTAAAAAAGACAATGCCATGAAGGAAATGATTATGCACCATATCCTGGACAACTACGAATATGATATTGTCAAATTTGGTGAAACACATATATCACTTCCTTTACCTCGCATTATTTACAGCAGTGAAACAGGCTTAAAAGTTTTTTTACACACTCATGACGAAGCCAAACTCAAAGAAATGGGCTTACAAGCAGACCATCATCATCATGGTAAAGTGCTTACAGCATCAGGAAATAAAGTAATGGATTTTTCTGTAACTAAAAATGTTTTTTCTATGCTGATTGTAATGTCTTTACTTACATGGCTAATGACCTCCGTAGCTAAAGCCTACAAACGCCGTGAAGGACAAGCACCCAAAGGATTACAGTCTTTAATAGAACCGATTATTATTTTAGTTCGTGATGAGATTGTTCGCCCTAATATCGGAGAAAAGTACTATAAAAGATTTTTACCTTATATGCTAACCGTATTTTTCTTTATATGGCTATCTAACCTTGTAGGTATGCTTCCTGCGGGACCTAATATCATGGGAAATATCGCCACTACTACGGCATTAGCTTCTTTAACTTTTATTTTGATTATTTTCTTTTCTAAAAAAGACTACTGGATGCATATTCTATGGATGCCAGGTATTCCATTAGCTTTACGCCCTCTTATGATTGTGGTAGAACTCATTGGCTTTTTCTCTAAACCTATCACGTTATTGATACGGCTTTTTGCTAATATCACCGCAGGACACGTAATGATCCTTGCTCTGATTGGGCTAATTTTTATGTTTGGTGCCAAAGGGGGATTAGGTGCAGGATTAGGAACTTCGGTAGTTTCTACGGCTTTTGTACTTTTTGTAGATTTTCTTGAACTTTTAGTAGGTTTTTTACAAGCCGCAGTGTTTACTATGCTTACGTGTATGTACATAGGAGATGCTGTTGCAGAACATCATCATGAACATGAAGAAGCTCACCATCATTAATTATCGCCTTTTTTAATCATCAATATATATGTTATCTCTTATCTTAAATGTGTTATTAGAAGCTGCAAATTTTGCTCCTCTGGGTGCAGGTCTTGGTGCAGGTTTAGCCGCTATCGGTGCAGGTATCGGTATTGGTGGGGTAGGTGGCAGAGCTATGGACGCTATTGCCCGCCAGCCTAGTGAAGTAGGAGCTATTCGTAGTAACATGATCCTTATGGCCGCGCTGGTAGAAGGTGTTGCCCTTTTCGGATTAGTACTTTGCTTTATCCTTGCACTTGCTTAATTGCACCCTTAACCGTTTCTTACACACAAATCCTGCTGCACCGCTTGGGTGGGCAGGATTTTTTATTTCTCATTTGCTAATGTTGAGTTTATTTGCACCATTAAAACTATCTTGTTTATTCTATTAACACAAGGAAAAAAAATATTAAAAATTCTATGGCAAAAAATGTTAATTTTGAAGCATGAAAATAAGAAAGCTCTGGTTATGGCTACCCGTAGCTATGTTTTTTTTGCAGTCCTGCGTACATAAGTCTTTTTTAGATGTACGAGAGCGGGTAGATTTTTCAAAAAAGAAAGTCGCTTTCATGCAATCGCCCGCTGATGTAGAATACACAGTAAATGAACGCACCCTGCAAAAATATCTCGGAAGCAAAGTACCCAAAGAACAATACACAACTATCCTTTCTGCTAATTATCTTACAGAACTTTCCAAACAGTTTCAGAAACAGGTAAAAAAACAAAAAAAATCTACTGTGGAAGTTACCATATTTCCTCCTTTAGATAGCGTTTTTATTGAAACAAATACCAAACTGAAAAATATATTTGCTGAGAAAAAACCGCTGGAACGATTAGCAAAAATGAATTATGACTATCTTATTTTTGTAAAAACGATTAAATTCAATTCTAAAAAAACGCTTATTCCTGTATATGGACATAAACAAGATGAAGGGGCATTTAATGAAAGAGAACGAGTAATTATTGAAGGCGAACTGCATGTTTATGATGTAAAAAACAACGCCCTTATTATGCTTGGCTTAGAAACAGGTGTTTCTGAAATGCAACTACTGAACAAAAAAGGGGCTATCAGTTCGGCACTTCATGATGTTACTAAAAGAGCGGCAAAAGGAGTAGTAGTAGGCAGAAATAAATCCCTCCGAAAATAGCACACTCCCAAAAAATATACTACGCATACATAACTTTTTTTGATTGTTTTTCATTCATAAAACACTCAAAATCAATGTATAAAAACTCTTGGTTTTACTTTGAATATAAATTTGGTATCTTTGTTGGTAAAGTTATATCACATATGAAGTTTTTTTATTTAGCCTTTTTCCTTTTTTGTTTGCGAGCTTATAATTTTGCTCAATCTATTTTGCCTGAACCTATTTTGGAAAGAATGCCTACTTATCAGAACATTGAAAGTGCAGTACGAAAATTAGATACTGTCTATAAATTGGATTTAAGCAACCAAAAACTTGCCGCTATACCTGCAAAGATAGGTTTATTGAAAAAAGTGCAGTTCTTGGACATTAGCAGTAATTTTATGACAGAACTGCCACAAGAAATAGCCGAACTTAAAAATATTCAGGAACTCCGTATTAGTCGTTGTCCTAACTTGAACTGGCAACAGGCTTTTGGGATTATCTGCCAGCTTAGTCACTTGGAAAAACTTACCATAGACCACAGTAACGTAATGGAACTTCCTGCCTGTATTGGCAACTGCAAAAATCTTAAATGGCTGTATGCAGACGGAAACAGAATTGCTATAATTCCAAAAGAAATAGGACAGCTTACACAGTTAAAAGTATTAGGTTTATCCATGAATGCCATTAAAGAAGTTCCTGCTGAAATTGGAAACTTAAGAAATTTAGAAGAACTCTATCTAATGGGAAATAGTATTTCTGTATTACCTAAAAACATAGATAAATGTACGAGTATGCATTTGCTTATTTTAAGCGATAATGCCATAGACCCCAAAGAAAAAGAGCGATTACGCAATGCTCTTCCGCAAGCGAGAGTTCAATTTTAATTTTAGATTGTTTTTAGGTCATTGAGTAGTTGTAAATTGGCTACATTTCGGCATGGTTCGGCAAACTCACCAACCGAGCTCAATGCACCGCATTTTCTTATTTTTTGAAGGTCATTGAGTAGAACGAAGTTCATACCGAAATGCTCTTTCACCTTGTAAACTGGTTTACAACGCGTGATTGATAATTTGTAATTGATAATTGTTGTAAATTGGCTACATTTCGGCTTTGCTCAATGCACCGCATTTTCTTATTTTTGTATCAGCATTTACAACAAGTAGTTAGGCTGTTTTGTTAACTGTGCGTTGTAAATTGGCTACATTTTCTTATTTTTGTATCAGCATTTACAACCTCGTTTTTCTCAATTGAGCAGTAAATCTGTTGTAAATTGGCTACATTTTCTTATTTTTGTATCAGCATTTACAACTTTTTATTCTCTTTTTTTTACTCCTTATTGTTGTAAATTGGCTACATTTTCTTATTTTTGTATCAGCATTTACAACTTTATTGCATCAGCCGCAATGCGACTGACAAGTTGTAAATTGGCTACATTTTCTTATTTTTGTATCAGCATTTACAACCTTTTTTATACATGTAGCTAACAACTTCAGTTGTAAATTGGCTACATTTTCTTATTTTTGTATCAGCATTTACAACTGTTCTTAACAAAATAGTATATAAATCATGTTGTAAATTGGCTACATTTT
>CALIZB010000019.1 GCA_938028625.1 uncultured Bacteroidia bacterium
GAAAAAGTTAATGGCTAAAACTTGCCAAAGCAATTTTCTTTCTCGGTCTGTGTCGTATGTTTTTCCAGTGTAATTATCTGCCGAAACGCTGTCAATAAGTGAAGTATCAAGTTTTAAGTTGCCAAGTTGTTGAAAAATTTGGTCGTAATGGTCTGTGTGAAAGACGGTCAGTTGTCTGTTAGCAATGTCAAAGTCCAACGAGTTGATATTAGTCAAGTCGGCAAGTTTCATCCGTATCATTTGTTCTTCGGATGGGCAGTCCATTTTTGATATTTTAAATGTTGTTTTTTGCATTGCAAATGCCTATCGGATTTAAGACACAGTTTAGGTTTGTTTAATTGTAACTTACTAAATTTTGATACTCATTCCTACAAAGAAAGTTCGAGGTCTGCCTGGCCCGTAAATGTAACCTGAATCTCTATTTATTCCTAGGTCGAAATCTTTTTGATAAGAGTTGGTAAAGTTTTGAATACCTGCATTAAAACTAATTCCAAGATTACCTTTTAATTTGGGGCTAAAATTTATTTTAAAGTTATTCTCAAAAAATGACGGTGTGGCTTCTAAAACATCATCAGTAATATACCCAGCATAATGTTGAACAAGCATACCGCCTGTATATACACCAGATAAGTTTAAGGTTAAACTTTTTGTGGCACTCCAAGAAACTACATAAAAACCGTACTGGTTTGGTGTTCTGAAAAATCGTTTGCTTGTATTATTTACTGTTTCCGACCATTGTACGGCTTCATCATATTCGCTTTTTTGAAGCGTAAGGCCAAGTTGTAAGCTTAACTTGTTTTTATATTGTATTTTTGGGTTGATAGTTAAACCAAGTACATTTGCTCCATAACCATTTCGTCTTTCAAGAAGTAAATCGCCATTGCCTTCAACGCCTTGTTCTTCCAAAATGAAAACATTGGAAAGTTGAGTGTAAAAGCCGTCCATTGTAAAACCCACAGACCAATTGCTGTAATATTTATAAAAGTCAATAGAAGTGCTATAAGCATTTGAATATTCAGGTGTTAAATTACCTGCATTTCTGATAACAGTTCCGCCACCGTTTACTTGTGTAACGTGTAAATCTTCATCAAAAACTTGCGGTGCTCTAAATCCTCTTGCGTATCCTACTCTGTACTGCAAATTAGGGGTTATTTTATAACCAATATTGACTCTTGGACTTAAAACAGGTTTGCCCACCAAATTATGACGGTCTAATCTGCCGCCCAAGAGTACGTTTACTTTTTTACCAATTTCCCAAACATCTTGAAGATAAAAACCAAATTGACTGGCCGTTTGATTAATAAAACGGTCGTAAGATGGGGCATCGTCTTGAAGATTATTTAGATTGTATTCAAAACCTGATACCAAGGTATGAGGACCCCCAGCAAATTTTCCTAATTTTCCTGTATACTGAAAACCACCAACAAGACTATTATCTTTTGAATTTCCGTAAGCATTTATGTCTCCACCCGCTCCATAGTAGCTATTTCTATCAAGAGTTTGGTAATTGAGGTAGGTTGAAAATTTATGATTTTTATTTGTGGTGTATTGTTCATAAGTCAAGCCACCATTTAAAATATTGTGCGTGGTAGATTCAGTGATGTCCGCTTGGTGAAAAGGTCGGTCAAACTTATTACCTCCTCTTCTAAATTCGTAAATATTGAATCCGTTGAAAGTTATTTTTGAGAGTTCACTTGGTTTGTAAAAGGCTTTTAAAGAAACACTTGTAGCTTTCATTTGCCCCATTTCTGAAAATCCATCATCGTTTAAGTCCCAAGGTTTTCTGTTACGACTAAAGCCATTTATTGATACTCCAGCATTGTTATCTTCAGTTACAAAATCTGTTCCAATCATATAAGTTTGGTCTGGTGTTGTACCATTTATAAATGCTTGGTTGGTATTTAAATATGTGCTATTTTTTTTCGGCTCTTTGGTTATAACGTTTACTGTTCCTGCAACAGCACTACTGCCATACAAAGCAGAGCCACCACTTCTTACCACTTCGACTCTTTCTATCATATTTGCTGGAATTTGCTCTAACCCATAAACCCCTTGCAAACTATTGAAGATTGGTCTGCCGTCTATCAATATTTGGCTATATGCTCCTTCAAGACCATTCATTCGCAATCCATTAAACCCGCAATTTTGGCAATTATTTTCTACACGTAGAGCAGGCTGAAAGCTTAAGCCCTCAGACAGTACAATGGATTGGGTGGCATTAAAAATTTTGTCGTCCAATACGCTACAAATAATTGGAGCATCTTTTCGCAAAATTTCATTTCGGGTGGCAGTTATTACAACTTCTTCCAACCTCAAAAAGTCTTCTTGAAGCAAAATATCAGACATATTTGTGTCGCCGTTTATTGTTACAAGAATTTCTTTTGACAAATAGCCAGTGCATGATACTTTAACAGTGTAACTTCCTTTAGCTACATTTTTCATTATAAAAGAACCGTTTTCGTCTGTAATAGTTCCTTGTTTTGTTTCAGATAGAAAAATCGTTGCCCCAACAATTGGGTTGTTCTTATCTAAAATCTTGCCCGAAATAGTGAAATTTTGAGCATTTACAGTTCCTAAGCCTGTTAGGATGAGTGCTAAAAGTTTAATAAGTCTTTTCATTTTATATTTTTATTAATGAAATTGAGTTGCAAAGATAATCAGATATTTTTATTTAGACTAATTATAAATAAAAAAATTTACAAAAACTTTTCAACCTTATTTATTCGATTTCTTCAATCACTTTTTTTGGGAATGCTTAACGGGTTCGCACCATTACTGCTAACGGGTTCGGGCTTGGCGAAGGTGGCGATTTTCAGCACCACACTTCCTACAAGTACAAATGTAAATAAAAAGCACTGCCCTACCACAATCAGCATTTTCGCCTCGCTTTTCGCCAAGCCGATGTTGTGTGCCATTGTTCTTTGTTTAAAAGTCAAACAATTTCAATGCTGTTTTTTTCTTTTCCTGAACAAATTC
>CALIZB010000020.1 GCA_938028625.1 uncultured Bacteroidia bacterium
GATAACGCAAATAAAGCATAATACTCCACATAGTTCCGCGAACCAAAACTACACCCAAAGTTAAATGTCCACCAACAAGAATATATGTATGTAATGATTAACCATGTTATACCTAATACATATCCATCTCGTTTTTTAACAGTTTGTGGTTTAGAATGTATAACAATGATAATTACGTTGTTGAAACATTATCTTGATGGTTGGTGAACTTGGTTGGTGAGCATGCCGAACCATAGCGGCTTCATGATACTCGTCATTTTTAGAAAAACAAGCAGTTTTTCGTACCAAAGGTCTATTTCTTGCTCTTAAAGCGTTACTGACGCCTTCAATAGCACGAGTAAAACGCTTCCCTACCTAATGGTTTTCCTGTGCAAATACTTGAGTAAAGGCTGTCCAGTTATCCGTACAATACTCGTCAATTTGAAGCCTTTTAAGCATTTGATATAACTTTCTAACCGTTTTAGCACTGCGACTACCTATCACATAGCCTAAAATTTCATCTGTTTCAGGGGCATAAGCATAGATAAGCCAATGCTTTTTCTTTTTTTTGTACTGAACATAAGACCAATGTTCATCAATTTGAACGCTTTTATAGTGTTGTTATTTGGGAGTTATTACACACTTGTAAGACTTAATAACATACTCACTATCATATGTTTGTTTCTAGGGTATGCCCCATTGTACAGATACACAAATTGAAATTGCTTACAACAAGACTTACACAAAAAATTTTGTGTCCCATTTTTTACTACTTTTGCACTATGGCAATGAGGGCAAGTTGCTTTTGTTAATACTTCGCACATATTACAAATTACCCTCTCTTTGTCTTCTAAAAAGTATTTTACAATCTTTACCACAACGAAGAATTGTAATGCTGCTCACACCATAGTAAGAAGATTTTCTACGAGTTTTGGTATAACGTTACTAGCTGTATCGGCAAAAACTTCATAACCGCGAAGCATACTATATGCAGGATTAGGGTCAATAAAGTATTTTTTAGGTGTATCTTGAAAAGCAGGTAAAAGTCCTGCGGCAGGATATACCTGCGCAGATGTACCTACTCCAATGAAAATATATGCGGTTGCTATCAATTCTTGCAAATATTCATATCGCATATCTACGGCTTCACCAAACCATACAATATCCGGGCGCATCTGTCCACCGCATTTGGGGCATTTGTCATTTTTTGTAAGTAGTCCTTTTCGCGTAGTTTTGTAGTCGCAGTAATAATAATTAGATATACCTGTACTAATATCTATATGATGCTCGCATTTAATAGTTTCTACACTTCCGTGTAAATGCCATATTTCATTGCAACCTGCGCGTTCTAATAGGTTATCTATATTTTGAGTGATGTTTACTACGTGATATTTTTCTTGTAGTTTAGCGATAGCAATATGTGCAGGATTGGGTTTAACTTCATCAATTTTTTTATAGCGTTCATTATAGAAACTTAATACAAGTTCAGGATTTCGCATCCAGCCTTGTGGGGAGGCTACATCTTCTATTCTATGATTTTCCCATAAACCGTCGCTTGCTCTAAAAGTGGGAATGCCACTTTCAGCAGACAAACCTGCACCGCTGAATACTACTACGGTTTTTTTCATCTTTGTACAGGTTTTATATTGTACATAGCAATTTTTATCTCAAAAGTATCCCCTATTTTGTAGTATTTTGCATCAGGGCTATCTAATACTTTTGTAATTTCTACTGTTCCCCAACAACCTTTAATTTCTTTGAACTTACCATGATATAAAGCCGTGTTATCCATGCCAAATTCGTATATTGTATCGGTACTTAAATCTCTTTCAAACTGATGATTTGCCATAGTGCAAATATACAAAAAGATAAGAATGCTTTACCTTGTAGATGAGGTATATTTGAAGTCTCCTATAATTTTAAGGTCTATGCCGTAATCGCTGTAAATTTTTGTGCCGTTTACCGTGTTAAGTACAATTTTGAATATTACTTTTTTACTATTTCGTATGCGTGCCATTTTATCTTTGTTCACATAAGTAGGCATAACCGTACGATTAGGTTCTGTAATTAGCCCTGCGCCATTGTCTTTACCTGCTTGTGCGGTAGATGGTCCATTAGTAAAGAGTGAGTCTATAATCATGTTATTAGCATCTATAAAATAGGCTTGGATAGCGGCAGAGAAAGGAAACTTGTTGTCTATCATCAACTTCAGCGTTCCTTCGGCAATTTCTACACCGCCTGTACTCGCAAAACTGATATTAGAAGTATCTAATAAAGTTAAGTGGTCAGCTACACCATTGAGCGGTATATTGATATTTAAGTCTGCTTTGGCACGGCTGAAATCATACGCATGGTTAATGTAAAAAGTACTAGGGACGCCTTCATTCATTTTAGCAACGCCTTCATAAACAATTTTATTAGGCAGATTATTTAAGAAGGTTTGTATATTAGAATTAGATTTGTTGATGCTGTATGTATTCGTAATAGTCTGTCCTTTTTGGGAGAGGGTAGGTCCTGTAATGGTTACTACGTTGTCTATCACAGGTGAGGTCAGAGTTACACTGTTACCTGTTCGGGTATTTATGCCTTTAATTTTGCCACCTACATACATATTTGCATTTACACCGATGGAGTTTTCTACGGTTAAATCCATGTTAATACTTTGGAAATCAAACGTTCCTGCTTGAATTTTATCAAAAAATGAGAAATCTACGCTGCCTGGGGTGATGTTTATATCTTTATTGATAAACCAACCTTCGGCGTATTCAGGTACAATATCATACAAGCCATAAGTTACCTTGACGCTATCTGATATATCAATAGTTCGTTCTATACCTGTGGAGTCTATGCGTACTTTAAAGATTTGTTCAAAAGTATTTACAGTAACGCCTGGTCCTCCGTATTGATTATAGGTATAGTCTATTTCGTAGCCGTCTATGTAAGCAATAGTACTATCTACTCTTACGCCGCCCGGGGGTGCAGGAGGTACTTTGGCTTCTGCAATGAGGGAGTCACCATCTTTGATAGCTTTGGGTACAGAGAAAAGTACGTACATAGTATCTTCCAAAGCGGATTCTACTTTTATCCTGATTTTACCTGATTTTACCTTGATTTTGGTAATGTTATTACCGCCCATGTCATAGACAACGTAGCTTTTTTCATTTTTAAGATATTGTGTAGGAAATACCGCTGTTGCTTTTGAAGCCTGTAAATCGTAAGCCCGTAGAGTAATAATGATAGCTTTATTGGTATCAATAGGCACATTATTAGTAGAAGGCACATTCATACTTACTACTTGTCCTTCCATACTACCTTCTACGGTTTTACCTGCAAGGTTTTCGGTATGGGTGTATGTACCAGTATCTGCTTCCAAAGGAACAGGAACTACGATATTGGCAATAGTAGCTTTATCCGTTTTATTTCTGATAAGAAAACTTAGGTTTTGAAGTTCTATGGGAAAATGGTTTTCCATTTTTACCTCTAAAAATCCTGCGCTCAAAGTAGCCGATTTGAATAATGATGTAGCATTAAATTCTTGCCATGGAGACGTTGGCCCTGATGTGTAAGATAAAGCAGGTATATTAGGAATAGTCGAACCATGACTGGCTAAAATAGCATTGCCTAGAAATATATTAGTAGGTACTCCTGTGGCAATTAAGTCGCGAGCAAATCTACCTAAGGTATAGATATAAGTAATAGTTTGAGAAGCGAGTTTAAGAGAGTCCAAACGGGCATAGGTTACGAGTTCTGTGTCAGGAATCATGAGATAATTTTTGAGAGGCACATCTAACAAAGTTTTTTTATACACATACGTTAAAGAGTTATCGCCTTCCACTCTTAAGGTAGTATCTCCTACTACATTCTGCATAGTCAAGCGCGTGCTTACTAATGGGGTTAAGGCATTACTTTCCCATTTAGGGTTTTCTAAATTTTTAGTGTTGTATTTACACCCTGTTGATAACAAAAGAGACATGACTAAACCAAGAGCAGTAACAAGAAAAAAAGACTTTTGTTTCATGATTAATTACAATAAGCAAAAATAGTTTTTTTTTCCTGTTTATACAAATTTGCTTTATAGAAAATTTAATTTTATTTGTACAAAATCAATAAAAATGCGATTAACTTTTGGAACTTCTTGTAAAGTTTTTCTATATTTGAAGCACTTTTAATACAAGTATTATGAACATTAAAAAAGCATTAGATGCAAAATATGAGCATTACACGCTCAATGCACTGCTAAGTGCGCCTGTAAGTGCGCTGGAAGGAATTGGCCCTGTCGCTGCCAAAGCGGTAGAAGAACATTTAGGTATCCGTAACATTGAAACCATGCGCTACTTTAACCTTAAATTGCGCCGCCTACCTGCGGATAAATTAGAAGCTATTTGCAAAGCGTTTAACGTAGCTAACCGTGCGGAACTTGTTTCTAAACCTTTTGTAGGCATTGCCCGTGCTATCTGCGAACTAGCCAAATATGAGAGAATAAACATTGCCGCCGCAGTTGACAAAGAATACGAAAACAAACGCTTCAATGACCTGCTCAAGGCCCCGATAGAAGCTATTGAAGGTATCGGAAAAGCATCTGCCGAAGTAATTACTAAATATACAGGCGCAAAAACTATCGGAGACTTAGGCTATATCTTTATTGACAACCTTAAAGCAGAAGAAAAACAAGGACTTATCAGTTTCTTTAAATTAGAGGACGAAGAAGCATTAGAAGACTTTTTTATCTTTGAAATTGCACGCTCTATTGTCAGCCTTGCAAAAGTAGAAGACTAATTACAATAAGTTTTTTACTTTACAAAACACACTGTATAACTTGTACAGTGTGTTTTTTTATTTCATGAAAATATATCAGAATAAAAATTGTACTTTTGTGCCATGAATGTAGAAGTTTGCTTTACCCCACACCAACTGTCTTTGTATCCTGTGCAGAACAGCATTGTTGTAGTAATAGATATTTTAAGAGCAACTTCTAGTATATGTGTAGGATTTGCGTATGGTGTAGATAAAATTTATCCCGTAGAAAGTATTGAAGAATGCGTTAATTTGATTCAGAAACATGGTTTTATTGGTGCGGCAGAGAGAAATGGTGAAAAACTTCCTGGTTTTGTTCTCGGCAACTCTCCTTTTGATTATATGAACCCTGCACTTAGCGGCAAAACGATTGCTTTAACCACAACCAACGGAACACATGCTATTTATACCGCCAAAAAAGAAAAAGCAAAAAAAATTGTAATTGGTGCTTTCACTAATCAGCAGAGTTTATTAGAATGGCTACTCGCGCAGAGCGAAGACGTATTGCTTTTATGTGCAGGCTGGAAGGACAAATTTAATTTAGAAGACACTTTGTTTGCAGGTTCTATGATATGCTTACTCAAACAACATGGCTATTATTCTGAATCTGATACCGCTTATGCCTCAGAACTTTTGTACGTGCAGGCAAAAGACCACATTCATGAGTTTCTAAAAAACAGTAGTCATGCCAAGCGTTTAGCACATTTAGATATTCAGCGGGATATAGATTTTTGTTTGCAAAGCAATCTTGCTTCTGTTGTACCTGTTTTTGAACAAGATTATCTCTATAATGCTGATACACCACAGCCTATCTGTAATTCTCTGAAAATGTATGCACAGTAACCCGTATTTTATCAGGAAAACGGTAACTTTGTTTTAGAAAATTAAACTATTGCTAATACAGAGAAAAAAATGGGTAAGCTATAACCATAAAAGGAAAAATTATACAAATTGAAGGCGAGAATTACTTTTGAGATATTTTGTTTCAGATATATTTTTTTAGAATGGACTTTAATACTGACATAGTTAAATTTTTGCCCTTCTCTTGATGTAAGGAAGGGCTGTATGCGGAGAAAGAGGGATTCGAACCCCCGCTGGTGTCACCCAGGACGGTTTTCAAGACCGCTGCAATAAACCACTCTGCCATTTCTCCATACAAGTCAAAAGTTGCCTTGACTTAAATTGGATTGCAAAAATAATACATACTGCTTAAATAGCAATATGTATGAGAGGTTTATTTTATTTTATCAATTTATTTTATTGATAATCAGCAGAAAAAAATCTATTTACTGACTTCTATTTCAAGCGTTGCGGTAAGTTCATCACTCATCATAAGGCTTTTTCCACCTACACCATAGTCAATTCTGTTAAGTAAAATAGTACTTTTAAAGTGTGCTTTATTGCCTTCTTTTGGGGTAAAATGAATAGGTATTAGAATTTCTTTGGTTACGTTTTTTATGGTAAGCTTGCCGCGTGCTACATAATTTCCTTCATACTTGAATATCTGTTCTGACTTGAAAGTAATCTTTGGGTATTTGGATACATCAAAATAGTCGTCACTGCGAAGATGTTTATCTCTTGAACCAATTCCCGTATCAATAGAATTTACATCAATAGTGCCTTCAATCTGGCTTTTGTCCAAATGTTCAGGGTCAAATTTGATGTTAGCAGTGAAGGTTTTGAATTTACCGTTTACAGCAATACCTGCATTTTTAATAGTAAATTTAATTTCTGAGGTGGGTTCTATTTTCCAGACTGTCTGTGCTGATGCAGGTGGTATAAAACTGAATGTTACCACAAGAACAGCTAAAGTTCCGAAGAAGTTTTGTAATGTTTTCATAATGTAAAGTAACTTACGAAATATTGTGTCAGGATAGATAAAATATATTATTTTTTATATGAAATTAAGAAAGACTGTTAATATGCTATACTAACAGTCTTTGTTTAAGCATTGAATAGTCTAATATTTCGTTTGACTAATATTTTCTTACGCGGGGTTTGAATTTTTCAGCATACTCTTCGTTACTCTCTGCAAGTGCCATATTGATAGGGCGGTACTTGATTTCTGTGTTACCGTTATCATCAGTGTAGAAAAAGGTGTGTTTCATCCAGTTTTGGTCATCGCGTTCAGGATAATCCACACGGGCTTGTGCGCCACGGGATTCTTTACGGTTTAATGCCCCTACAAGTACAGATTCGGATATAGTTATCAAATTTTCTAATTCTAATGCTTCCATTAAATCTGTGTTAAACTCTTTACCTTTATCTTTGATTTTGACTTTTCTGGCACGTTTGCGAAGTTCAGGGAGTTCTTTTACCCCTTCCTGCATCACTTCTTCTGTACGGAATACACTTGCGCACTTAGTCATCATTTTTTGTAAATCTTCACGTACAATAGCTGCGCTTTCTCCATCATTATTGGCAAATATCTGATTTATCTTGTTTTTAATTTTGGCATCAGCATCTTTCGGCAGATGTGGTTTTTTTGTACCTTCGGTTTCTAGTTCTTTAAGAATTTCCAAAGCGGCACGTCTGCCAAATACTACTAAGTCTAACAAAGAATTTGTACCCAAACGATTTGCTCCATGTACAGATACACAGGCGCATTCACCTGCGGCGTACAAGCCTTTTACAATACCATCACCTTCATTGCTGCGTACATGACAGTTAATATCCGTAGGAATGCCTCCCATAGCATAATGACAAGTAGGTGCTACAGGAATAGGATTTTTGGAGGGGTCTACACCGAGATAAATTTTAGCAAAAGTAGCAATCTCGGGTAGTTTTTTCTCAATCTCATCTAAGCCGAGGTGGGTTAAATCCAAGTGTACGTAAGGTTGTCCGTTAATACCTCTACCTTCCTGAATTTCTTTGTAGATACATTGAGAAACCATATCGCGCGGCGCGAGGTCTTTTACTGTGGGGGCATATTTTGCCATAAAACGTTCTCCGTTATTATTAAGCAAAATACCGCCTTCTCCTCTTGCACCTTCGGTTACTAAAATACCTAATCTGTACAGCCCTGTGGGGTGGAATTGTACGAATTCCATATCTTCGGCAGGTAAGCCGTTTCGTAGTAAAATAGCTACCCCATCACCTGTGTTTGCATGAGCGTTAGAAGTTGTCTGATAAATCCGTCCTATACCACCAGTTGCCATCATGGTAATTTTAGAATGGAATATATGCAATTCTCCTGTACGAATATCCATAGCTACAATACCTGCACATTCTCCATCTTCGTTGATAATAACATCAACCATCTGCATTTCAGGATAAAAGCGTACATTACGCTTGATACAGTTTTCATACAAGGTATGCAGACAAACGTGTCCTGTTCTGTCTGCGGCATAACAAGCTCTGCGTACAGGGGCTTCTCCAAAGTTACGAGTATGACCTCCGAAGGGGCGTTGTGCGATAAGTCCTTTTTCTGTACGAGAGAAAGGTACACCAAAATGTTCCATTTCACGGATAGTTTTAGGGGCATCATAACACATCTGGGCAATAGCATCTTGGTCGCCAATGTAGTCTGCGCCTTTCACAGTATCAAAGGCATGCCATATCCAACTGTCTTCTTCCTCATTACCCAAAGCGGCACAAATCCCTCCTTGCGCGGCACCTGAGTGAGAACGTAACGGATGTAGTTTGCTTACTACCGCTACATTATATTTTTCGGCACTTTCAATAGCGGCACGAAGACCCGCTAAACCTGCGCCTACTATAACAACATCATGATTGATAATCATAGCAATCTTTTATATTTAATGTATTTTCTTATGAATTAAACAAGATAAAATAAGATAAGTTCAATCTTTAAGGAAGCCAAGCTGTAGCTTTACTTCCCAAATCTAAACCTGCCACAATAGTAGAATATGCTCCTACCACAAACAATGCTCCTGCTAATAACCAGCAGGCTGTAACCGCAATTGCCCTTGCTGTACCGTTTTTCACGTAATCCGAAATGATATTTGTGAGTCCATAGAAACCGTGATGTAAAGCAAATACTAAAAACAAGATATTGAATGCCTTCCAGAGGATAGCATAATCTGGGCTTTTTAGGCGTTGCATAACACGGTCATAAGGAGTGAGTTTACCTCCCTCAGGATAGCCTAAAGTATTTTCTTTTGTGCCTTGGCTTACTTTTTCTAATTCTGCACCACTTACAGCTTTATGCCCTACGGATTGCGTAGAACTGTTATAGTGCTGAACCCAAAAATGCGTTACCAAAAAGAATATCAATAATGTACCTGATATTCTATGAAAGAACCAATTAAACGCATTAGATTTTGAAGACTGTCCGTATTGATAATTTTTCATAAATTTTTCTCTTTTTTTATCCTACAATTGCCATTAAACTGGGATACCCGCCTACAATTACAATTAAGAGCGCTAAACCTGCGGCTACAAACCACATTTTTTTCTGTTTATTAGACCAACCTAGTAAATCTACTAATACAATTCTGAAACCATTAAACGCATGATAAGCACACGCCGCTAACAGTAATATCTCACCTATCTTGAACGCAGGCAAATGATATTTTGCGATAAGATGATTAAACTGTTCAGGACCCTGAGCTAATGCTTTTAATCCCCAGACATGCAAAATCAAATACAACACGATAGCAATGCCTGATAATCTATGAAATAGCCATGCTATCATGTGCGGACTAAGTTTATACTTTACTCTTTCCATAATAAACTGTTATGTTTGAACTGTAAAACTACAACACTTATTCGTAAAATCAAATTTCATACTGCAAAAAAGTAGAAAAACCATTCCTTTTACTTGCGACAGAGCATACTCTACCCAATTACAGTGTGTTTTCTGACCCAAATAAAATATACTTGCTGATATGAATACTGAAAATATTCCAAAAGAAATTAGAAAAAATGCTGTTGGTTATTTTGCAGGTTTACTTGTTGTACTGCTTTTAGCTCAAATAGGACTTACCTGGCGGTTTACAGTTCTTTTGTATTATTATCTATCTTTTGGGATAGTTGCCCTGCTGATACCTTTAATTACTGCTCCGATTTTTTTAGGGCTATATCTGGAAAAACACTCTAACCCAACATTTAAAGAAGTAGGAAAGATATTTAGTAAAGCCTTCGGATATACAGCGCTTATGCAAGGAGTATTTTATATTACTTTAGTATTCATGATTTTAGGCGGGCTAACCGTAGCATCTCCAAACTTTACTTCGGCAGCCAAATTTATGTTTGAATGGATAATGGGAAGTATGTACGCTTCTTTTCTCATTTATGGATTAGCAGGGTTTATGCTATTTTGGTCAAAACATAATTTTATAGGCTATATTTTATGTGTATTTGTTTTGCTGTATGGCTGGGGGGGGTTGTATTAGTTATGGGATTTGAAAAAGAATTTATGTTATGGTACTATGAACATACTGTATTAGGGAACATATTGTATTTTTGTAGTCAATTGCTGTTTTCTTTTTTGTATGTACATCTTATGATGCTCAACAAAAACAGTCAGAAAAAAAATTAGCATTTTATAGTTACTGTGCGGTCAATTCCCCTCTGATACTGTTTTGTAGAATAAATTTTATTTTACTTGCATCTTGATATTTTCCAAGCACATACATTAGTTTAGTCAGTGCGGCTTCGGGAGTAATATCTGAACCTGAAATAGCCCCTGCATGTACCAAAGGTAGACTGGTTTCATATTTGCCTAGATGTACACTCCCGCTTATGCATTGCGTTAGGACATACAAAATACCTTTTTTTTGGGTGTATTGTGATAATACTTTTTGGTAAGGTTCAAAATTCATCATATTCCCCATACCAAAAACTTGAATAATATATGCTTTAACTTCGTTATTGTGTAAAATATGTTGTAACTGACGCACAGACATACCTGGAAAAATGGTTATCCAACCAATTTCTGTATAAAAGTCTGTGAATATGCTAACGGTATTTTTAGGCTTTATACTGTAATAGTTGTTTTTATATTGCAAAGTAACTCCTACCTCTACTAATGGAGCATAATTTGGAGACTCAAAAGCATTGAATTTTTCAGTATGTAGTTTTCTTGCTCTATTTCCACGTAGTAAGGTATTTCCAAAATAAATACACACTTCACTGATATTGGGCATACCTTTTTTGTATGCCGAAGCTAACTCAACAGCAGTAATAAAATTTTCGCGTGCGTCTGTACGTAAGATGTTCATAGGTAACTGCGAACCTGTGAGAATAACAGGTTTGCTCAAATCTTCCAACATAAAAGAAAGCGCAGACGCTGTGTAAGCCATAGTATCTGTACCATGTAAAATTACAAAACCATCAAATTCTGAAAATTTATCTTGAATGATTTTAGCAAAAATCGTCCATTGTTCAGGTTGTATATTGGAAGAATCTAATGCAGGGGCGCAAGCCACACAAAAATCTAATTCGCAATCTAATCGTTGAAGTTCAGGTATTTGAGTAAGAACTGTATTAAGGTTGTATGGAACAAGGGTGTTATCAGCATTTTTAACCATACCGATAGTTCCTCCCGTGTAAATAATTAGAACTTTACTGCTCATGGCAATTCTTGTAATAACTGAATGGTATGGCGAATATAGGCAGGTTTTGGCACTTGGTCATTACTGTATTCAATAACTTTTGTTTCTTTGGCTACCTTACCTATGTTTTTTACATAAATAACTTGTGAATAATCTAATCCTGCAATGTTATCTTTGTTAGATTCTAATACTCGCATGCCTGAATATGTACCCGCAGGTGTATTAACTAGCGTATCTAATGTAGTAATTTTATACATTTTTCTGCCAAGAATGTTATATGCATTACCGTCCCAAGTTGCTTCAGGAGTGAGCGGAGTCTTCAAGATTATATATTTGATGTTTTCCAAAGTACGCTCTACGGTATTTTTATCTTGATAGTCATATCCTACTCGCATACTATCAAAAACAGAATAAAACGCACTTGCGGTATGTCCTGTTGGGCTATCTATAAAAATATATTCGTTTTCAAACCTTGTTACAGGTCTATTTTTAGCATCAGTTTGTTTTTCTTTGAATGTTTCTATGAGATAATATCTAAAAACTGTTAAAACGGCGGGGGCAAAACCTTCGGTAATGCTATCTACTACATAATACTTGTAAGTTCTATTTTCTGAAATAGGATAATACTCACTCGTAGGCACTAAACCAGGATTATCTAATTTTTTTCTGCAACTTAGAAACACAATTACAAAAAACAAGAGCAAAATAAATATTGCGCTATAATAATTTTTTTGCATATTTTTTACCAGTCAGACATATTAGCGTGCATATTAGGCGAGTAAATGACAAAATAAGAACGGATAGTATTGTTAGTACGTACAAATTCGTCTGTAAAGATAGATTTATCTTTCCAGTCGTTTTTATAGTATTCTATATGATTGCCGTTTTTACCTTGAAAAGTGTATCTTGTTTGTGTATAGAGTTTTGAACCTGTATATATGTCATCTTTTCTTACTTCTGCCCCGTAGGTGGATTGTAAGTACCCTAATATAGCTTCTGCATCACCTTCTTTATCTTCTCTAATAGTTACTTTCACTTTTACGAGTTTGTTGTCTTTATAGAAATAAAGTATATTGTGTAGTCTTACCCCATTAATATATTTAGGGTCTTTTCGGTCTTCATAGCCGTCATAATCTGATATTCCGTCATTTTCTGTTTCGGAGTACTCTCGGTTGGGTAAAACAGAAACTGCACTGCCCCATACCTTGCCCCTGAATGCCTCCTGAGCGACAAGCGAAGACACAAAAAAACATTGAATAATGAGGACATACCACAGTTTCATGCTACAAAGATACAAAAAATACGCAGAATTACAAAATGTCTGTAAAAATCTCATGATGCTCTTAAAACATTCAAAAATTATTCCACTATCATAAATAAAATTTTATTTTACATTGAAATACATGCTATTATAAGCCAGAACGCGCATCTTAGGGTTAAGAAAAAATAAACTTGATGTCTTCTACATCTAACTGTTTGGTAAAATTGGCTTCTATGGTAATTAAATCTTCAATAAGTTGTTTTTTTTGTTGCTGAATAACCGCAATACGCTCTTCTACGCTGTCCAAAGTAATCATTTTGTAGGCAAATACGGTTTGTTTTTGTCCGATACGGTGTGCTCTATCAATAGCTTGCGCTTCCACAGCAGGATTCCACCATGGGTCTGCAATGAATACATAGTCTGCGGCAGTAAGCGTAAGCCCTACCCCTCCTGCTTTGAGCGAGATTAAAAACAAACGTACTTCATCTTGTTGTTGAAATAAATCTACTTGTTTTTGCCGTTGTGGCTGTGCCGTTTGCCCATCTAAATATGCATATTCAATGCGTTTTTCATCAAAAGCAGAACGAAGTAAAGTAAGCATTTTTACAAATTGAGAAAATACAAGCACTTTATGACCCTCCTGAATTAAATCGCATACTTTCTCTACTAACATTTCATATTTACCTGAACTTTCTGTGTAGTCTTCAAATACCATTCTTGGGTGATTAGCAATTTGCCTTAACTGCGTCAATCCTTGTAGAATACTGAACTTTGTTTTGAGTATGCCTTCTTCTTCTATTTGTCTAAAAATAATGTTACGGAAATACTTTTTTGCTTCCTCATACATTTCTTTTTGTTTGTCAGACATTTCACAATATAAAACTTGTTCTACTTTATCGGGTAAGTCTTTGGCAACTTGTTGTTTAGTTCTACGAAGTAAAAACGGTTTAAGCATAGCTTTGAGAAACTGAGCTTTTTGGGCATCTTTATTTTTTTCAATAGGGATAGAAAAATAATTTTTGAAAAAACCCACTTCTCCGAGTAGATTAGGGTTAAGAAAATTCATTTGAGAATAAATGTCCATAGTAGAGTTTTCTATGGGTGTACCTGTAAGTACCAATTTGTAGTTAGATTGTAGTTTTCTGATGCTTTGTGCCGCAATGGAATACATGTTTTTAATATTCTGGGCTTCATCAAGAATAAGATAATGTAAAGGAATTTTGGCAAGAAAATCTACATCATTACGCACTATGCCATACGTAGTCAGGATTAAGTCATAATACAAAAAACGGTGATAGTTATATTTTTCACGGTCAGAACCGTTGTGAATAATTATTTTGAGATGTGGTGCAAATTTATAGGCTTCTCTCCGCCAGTTTTCTAATAATGAAGTGGGCATTACTATCATACTTGGAGTATTTACACCGAGTTCTTTTTCTTTACAAAGTAAAGCAAGGGTCTGAATAGTTTTACCTAATCCCATATCATCGGCTAAACAGCCCCCCAAACGGTATTTTTTAAGAAAATAAAACCAATCTAAACCTGCTTGTTGGTATGGACGAAGTTCTGCCTTAAACTGCACGGGTGGACTTACAGGTTCTATTTGTTCAAAGTTTTCTGCCAAATGACGTATTTTTTCTTTGGTAGGTCTTGCATCTAACTGTTGTATATCCTGTACAATGTAGCTGTGATAATGAGATAGACGTATTTCATCTTCTATATTTTGTTTTTCTGCTAACTGAAACACTATTTCTAATTTAGAAAACCAGTCCTGTGGAATAATAGCTACACTACCGTCAGGAAGTTTATATTCAGAAATACGGTTAAGAATATGTTTGCGGATTTTAACCAATGGAATTTCAAAATTTCCAAACTTAACCATAGCTCGTATGCCAAACCAGTCTGCATTTTGTTGAGTATCAATACGGATATGAGGATATTCTAATTGAATAGTAGGAAATTTTTCAGATGGGATTTGAATAACTTCTATGTTTTTGCTTTTTAGCCATGAATACAATTCATTAAGTTTGGAAAGTCCCTGCTCTCGGGGTAGATACAGTGCGCCGCCCGTCATACTTTGTGCAAACTGCTTTTGTATTCCTTGCCAGATTTCTTTTTCTGCTTCACTATCCCGATAAATTTTTGTAAACACATACTGATTGTTTTCCGTATGGAGTTCTACTTTTACTTTACTTTCTGGACTTATTTCATATTCATACTGTCCGTATTTTACCTTAAAATACAGGTTAATCTGGTGTTCATTAGGTTGGGCAAATTCTAATACAAACTGAGGAGGTTCTTTATATTCTTTAATTTCAAAGCCTTTGGCAAATACATCATGTTGAGCAATAAGATTGCGTACAAATTTATCATAAAAAGCAGGTTCTTGCTTAGTTTCTATAACCATGCGATTTTTTTTCGTAAAAGGGATAAGTTTCTGAATATCTACTTCGGGGTCTAACTTATAGATATTGTTGTCTACCAAAATATACCCTGGTTGATAGAGCAATATTTTAGTTTCATGAGATTGAAATTGAATGTTGTATTCATTATTATAGCGTAAAGTAGGATAGTAATGCGTATTATTTGGATTTTTGAAGAAATGAAAACGTATAGAAGTGTAATTAGGTCTGAAATTTACTTTTTTTCCTGCGGGATACCCGTCTGAGTCCATAAGGTATACATTTTTTTTCTCTATTAAGGGCAAAATAATAGACATTTGTTTGTGTATCAGTTGTTTAATATATTGTTCTCGGGTTTCTGTAAAATATTTAGCGCTAAAAAACTGCTCAATAGATATATCTTTTCCTATGGTCTTGCGTACCAAAACATTCCATTGTAGATTTTCTAAATACTCTATGATTTGTATATCTGTAGCATCAAGATAGGTCTGAAAATCTATCAAACTATGTTTGTTTATTTTGCGTGTCATTAAGCTCAGAGAATTATCGGGGCGTACATTGACTAAATGCGCAGAAATAAAGCATCCTAACGGTACTTGTTCATAAATGCTATAGACCACAATAAAGTTTTGCTTTTCGTTGAAGTTAGACATATACGCAATCTCATTAAACTTGCAAAGCTAATGTCTAAGCAAAGAATGTCCAAATTTTTAGCTGAACAATCAAGGTCTTGAATATGATTTGGTTATACTCTTCAACAAAAGTGAAATGAACGCAACCCTAGTTTTGAAACCAAAACAAGATCTCTTCAGTGCATCTAAAGCCTGCTTAATGAACAAAAAAATAAAAAAATGACAGGAATTAATTATGTCTCGTTTTTGAGAATACCTGTTTTACCAAACTGTCAGACAGTCCAGGAACTACTTTGCTAGCAAAAAGTGTAAATTTATTGAAACTGCCTATAACTACTTCTTTTTCTCTGCGGTTAATGGCATCAAAAATACCTTCGGCAACCTCCTCAGGGGCGCCTATATCAATAACCTCGGCTTGTTTTCTGCCTACGGCATCTTCATCTTCAAAATAATTGCTATCTATGGGACTACTGATAACATTGATAATATCTACTTTGGTATCAGCGAGTTCTCTGCGAAGCGATTCTGCAAAACCATATAAACCAAATTTAGTGGCTGTGTACACTGCCATCATGTGTAGAGGTAGTTTTGAAGCAATAGAACACATGTTTACAATCTGTGCGCCGTCTTTGTTTTTTACAAGATTAGGTAGTAAGGCACGGGTGAGCAAAATAGTATTAGTTAGGTTCACTTGTATGGTTTTGGTAATTTCTTCTGTACTTTGTTCTACAAGTGTACTCCAATTACCGATACCATTATTATTTACAAGAATATCTACTTTACCGAATTTGTCAAGAACCTGTTTTGCAATATTTTCTATGGATTCGGGAGTATCATCATCTAACGCAAAAGCCACAGATTCTGTACTATAATGCTGGCATTGTGCGGTAAGCACGTCTAATTCTTCTGAACTACGGGCTACCAGAGCTAATTTTGCGCCACGGTTTGCCATTAATAAAGCGAGTATATTACCTAAATCATTGTCCGCACCCGTAATGAGTACAATTTTATCTTGTAAAACCATAATTTTTTTGTTATACTTGTTTTGTTATTTTCGTTTTCAAAGCTGCATAAGTAATAATAAAGTAATATAAGCAGAATAAATCACTCAGCTCATATAAGGTCTAACTTGACACATTTCCACTTTGTTGCTGTTTTATCATGTTTTCTAGCGCATCAAGTCCTTCTTTGGTGACCATCTCAATTAGTATTTCTATTTTCACATTGCTGTCTATTATGTAGTCATCTGTACCTTCAATCTTTATATCGTAATAATCTAAATTCCATTCTTTTCTATTTATCGTTGTATGAGCAGAAAAGCCTACTCTAGGAAAACCAAACATATCCTTGGGAATAAAATTTGTAAGCTTGCCCTGCAACGATATAAGTTTCTTCACTCCTTTGATAGTTAAGTATCCTTCCAAGACGAAATTTCTGTATTTCTTCCATTTAATTAAAGTAGACTCAAAAACTATGCTAGGATACTTATCAATATCAAAAAAATGTGAAGATTTTAAATGTATATCTCGGGCTAACATGTCAGTTTGTATAGAGTCAACTTGTATTTTGACTTTAACTTTCATGTCTAAAAAATTGGGTGAAGTACCAGTAATCTCACTTTCCCACTTATTGAATCTACCAGGTGCTTCAACCATGCCCATATGTAGTATTTTGAAGTTAATTGAGCTGTTGTATGGATCAATGACCCAGTTGCTGAGTATAGGAAAGATACTTGCTTTTTGTTCTAATATAGCAGAATTCTTATCTTTTTTAATTTTTAATATAGACAGCAATTTTTCAAACATAATAGCAAATAAAATTGAACGATTTTGTATAGCTTTGGTCGCAAATATAGATATAAAAAATTTACTTTGCAAACATAAAAATAAAACTATTCTTAAATTGATAACCCTAGCTACATAATATCAAGCATATATAGTTGATTATTAATGACATTAAATTGAAAAAAATTTATGTGTGCAGTTTTAGTGATGTTTAGTATTGTTAAAAAAATTACAAGCAAAATTATGTAGATAACTTTCCTTATTCCTGTACTGAGTAAAATTACAAATATTTTTTTACTTTTGCAGGAGTATTATTTTTTTCAACAGTGTCATATGAAGATATTTATCGTTTACTTACCTATTTTATATCAGTTCTTGGCTTTTTCTCAAGAATCTAAGTGGGTCAGTTTCAAAGACGAAATACTAGAATGGACATATCAAATTCCTGACTATCTAGAAGACAAACGCAAGAATTTGATTTCTCCACATAACTTTGTACGCAACAGCCAAAAAATGCCCATAGACAAGTGTGGACAGTGCGTATTAAACATCAATATCAACATTGAAGATTTGGAGGGAGAAGATCTTGCAGAAATCCGCAGTTCTATTTATGAACAGCTAAAATCTGGATTAGGAAGAAATGATAAAAACTACAAACAATATGCTATGGAAGAACTCAAAGCTAATAAATTACAGTGTTATGTAACCAGTAATGTAGAACTTGGGGACGCACAACCTAATTACGTGTATAATGTGTATATATTTACCGAAAAACCACAAAGAATGGTAGTGCTTAAATTTCTGTTCTTGGCATTTAAGGAAGGGGATACATACATCACCAATCCCGAATATAAAAAATTAGTGCTTCAGTTCTTAAATTCCGTTCAGAACTAAAATGTATTTTCTATGTATAGAAACCGCCACAGAGGCTTGTAGTGTAGTATTGTATCATAATGAAAAGCTCGTTTCCGCAGAATATACGGATACACCCAAAGCACACAGCAAATCTCTCACGGCATTTATTGAAAAAGTATTGCAGAAAGGTAATATCACCCCCACACAACTCAATGGTATCGTGGTTTCCGCAGGACCAGGTTCTTATACAGGATTAAGAATTGGTATGTCCACCGCCAAAGGATTAGCTTACGGATTAGATATTCCAATTATGCTTATTCCAAGTACCGCAGTAATAGCCTATTCAGGAGTTTATTATATTCAAAAAGGTGAAGCCACTGTAATCGGAATTATTGATGCCCCAAACAGAGAACTGTTTATACAGGTTTTTACTTTGAATGATGGTACACTTAACTTTGAACATTCTCCACAACATGTTTTTGTAACTGAAGATATTCTTTCACAGTTAAAAATTGATACCGATAACCCTGTGTATCTTTCAGGCAAAGGTGCATCTAAAATTAAAGAATTTTATGCAGATAACAAAAATGTCGTTGTCTTGGAAGATGTAAAACAAGATATGCAAAATATAGGATATTGGATAATGGAAACCTATAAGAATAAGGTTTTTGCAGATGTAGAACTCTGCGAACCGTTGTATATTAAAGATTTTTCTCCTACGCTTAAAGCTAAAAAAAATAAAGTATAATAAAAGTCTATTTAGTATATGGCTAATACACTCTCTCCCCCAATAACAGCATCATTGATATGTACCTGTACGTGTACATGCACGGGCATAAGTACATCTACACGCGAACCAAATTTGATAAAACCTATTTCCTGTCCTTTCTGTACAGTTTCATTTTCTTTAGCATAACAGACAATTCTGCGTGCCATAGCACCTGCAATTTGTTTTACGGCAATAAGAACATGTTCATTTTGTATTTCTATGTAAGTTCTTTCGTTTTCCAAAGATGCTTTTGGCTTCCATGCGGGAACATGTGTACCTGCGTAATACTCCACTTTTTTAACTATTCCTGATACAGGACTACGATTTACATGTACATCAAGGGGACTCATAAATATAGAAACTTGTATCCATTCTTTATTTTGATGCTGTATTTTTTCTATAACCACTACTTTACCGTTAGCAGGGGCAAGAATAATGTTATTTTGTTGTGGCACATCTACTTTGGGATTTCTGAAAAACTGAACTACAAATGCCCATAATGCTGTACCTAATATCCCCCAACCTAGTCCTAATATAAAGTGCCATTGATATAAAAAATAAGCTATACCGTACCAAAAAAACAACACTAATGTGGCAATAAAAATGCTTTTGTAACCTTCTTTATGTATCATATTATTTTTCAATCATTTTGAATAGCTCATCTAATTTTGGAGTAAGTACAATTTCTGTTCTTCGGTTTTTTGCCCTGCCTTCAGGAGTAGAATTATCTGCACGAGGCATGAACTCTCCTCTACCTGCGGCAGTAAGGCGTTTTTCAGGCACTTTATATTCCTGACTTAATATGCGTACTATGCTGTTAGCACGAGCAGTACTTAAATCCCAGTTGTCTTTGTAAACCGCATTTTTAATAGGGAGATTATCGGTGTGTCCTTCCACCATAATATCAATATCAGGATTTTTGAGCAGTACAGCAGAGAGTTTTTTAAGAGCTTCTTTCCCTTTAGCTTCTATGGTGGCACTAGCTGATTTGAATAGCAGTTTATCATTCATGAGTACGTACACACGCCCATTTTTCATTTCTACGGAGAGTTCATCTTTATTAAAACCGAGTAAAGCATTTTTTACCACACTGTTAAGAGCTTTGAGAATAGAGTCTTGCCTGTTCATTAAGGATTCTAACTCTGCTACTCTTTGTTCTTTTTCTTTGAGCAGACGTTCTCTTTCTGCAAGTTCTTTGTCTTTTTCCTGTAATTTTTTATCCCGTTCTGCAATGGACTGTTGTGCATTTTTAGAAAGTATATCATTTTTTTCTTTTTCGGATTTGAGTTTTTTCTCTAATGCTTTTATAGCAGAGTCCTGCTGTTTTTGCTTGTTTTGGAGATAAGCAATTTCAGAATCTTTATCCAGAATAGATTTGCCTTTCTTTTGGAGTTCATGTTTTTGGGCTTCTATAATGTTTTGAAGGTCTTTTTTTTCAGTTTGATATTGTTCATTAAGTTTTTGATAATCCTGTTTTTGTTGAGCAAGTTTATCTTCGCAGTCTTTGTTTTTTTGAGTTAGATTTTGATTTTCCTGCTGTGCGGTTTTTACATCATTTTGTAGGCTTCGTATTTTTTTACCTTTCTGTGTAGTATCTGCTTTAAGAGTATTATTTTCGTTACAAAGAGCATCTCTTTCTTTTAATAAACTCTTAAATCGTTTGCCGTCTGTGAGATAGGTTTTGGTTTTCCCGCCGTCATTGCATTTTTTAGGCATGGCACAGTGAGAAAGTAAAAACAAAGTTAAAATACTGAATGAAAATACGCGAAAGTATTTATACATGCAAGCAAAAATACAACCAATATGAATAACATTTTTGAATATGGCTGATATTTTATATAATTTTGATTGTAAAAGTTGCTGAACAGAGAAGTTGAAGCTACAATATGTGTCATCAGTAGAACTCTTTTTTATGTTGTGTGCAGAATTTTGTATTTTTGTGATTAAACATGAAAAAATCAATTCTTGTATTCTTTTGTTTATATACGTTTAGTTTTGTGTATTCCCAGAAAATAAACTTGGAATGGGAAAAACGCTTGATGGTATCTGAAAGGAAAGAAACAGTACGTGGCTTTACTCTTACACAAGACGGCGGAGCAGTGATAGTTACCACCTGTAAAGCCAAAACGAATGAAACAGGTAAAGAGGGTAGTAATATATCTGTTATCAAGATAGATGCACAAGGTAAAAAACAATGGGAACAGATATACGGCAGTCCAGGAGATGATGTGGCAAATATAATTATCAGTGTGGAAAATGGTTATCTCATAGGTGGAAATACAGATAAAAAAGCAGGTGGAGATAAAAAACAGGAAGGTTACGGAGAAAAAGATTTCTGGCTGATTAAAATTGATACACAAGGTAAAATACTTTGGGAAAAAGTATATGGCGGAAGTGGCATAGACGAACTGAGAGATGTTGAAATTTTACCTGACGGATACCTTCTGGGAGGGCGTACCCAGTCTGACAAAAGCGGATTAGTATCAGAAGCAACGTATGGAGATTTTGATTATTGGGTAGTTAAAATAAACAAAGAAGGAGAAAAAGTATGGGACAGACGCTATGGTGGTCTGACAGGAGATATTTTTGATTCTATCCTGCCTTGCAAAGACGGCGGTTTTTTGTTGCTTGGAGATTCTGGTTCTGATGAAAATGAACTTAAAACCTCACCCAATTACGGAGATATGGATTATTGGGTAGTAAAAATCAATGATAAGGGAGAGAAAATATGGGATGGTTCTTTTGGTGGTACAGTAGGAGATGTCCTCAATGATGGTATTGCCTTAAATGAAGGTGGCTATCTGATAGGCGGCTTTTCTTATTCGGGTGCGGGGGGAAGTAAAGCTACAGTAAGTCTGGGAGATGCAGATTATTGGCTGGTTTCTATTGATGAAAAAGGGCAGAAAAACTACGAAAGAGCGTACGGCGCCATGAATGCAGAATATTTGTACAGTATGGCACAGATAAATGAAAATATCTTTATAGCGGGTGGTAGTCAGGTAAAAACGCAAACAAGTATGTATTATTGGTTATTGCTTATAGATGATGAAGGAAAAAAATTATGGGAAAAAGAATTTCCTAATATGGCAAGCGAAAAAGCATGCTACGTTCAGACCGATAAAAAATATATATGGGTAACAGGTACAGGTACAGGAGATAGCGGAAACCATATCTGGATAGCTAAATTTATGTTAAAATAATTTTTGATGTAAAGGATATTAAACTAATTCTTTTCGCGCATTTTACATTTCCTTGTATGTGGAGTTTCATAGGTGATTTAACATTGTTCTTTGATAGATACACATTCTTCAGAAAAAAGTTGTATAAGCTCTGAGTTACTAAATAGTACAAAAAAAAGGACTAATTTTGACAAATTAGTCCTGATTGTATATAAATATAATCAAATCATCAGATATTCAAGCGAATACCTATAGCGTGTGTGCCACCAAAGGGATTGGTAGTGCGGTAGGAATAATCTACTCCGAAGGAATTTTTCTTTTCTTTACCAAAGGGAAGTTCTACGGTAGCACCAATAGCAAAACCTGTATGTGCATTAAGGCGTTTTTCTTTGTCAAATATATTTTTTTCATAGTTAAAGCCTGCACGAAGCATAAACATTTCATTGTAAGCCAATTCAGTACCTAAACCAATTTGGTCGTAGTAGAAAGAGTTAGAGGTATAGTTTGCCGCAACTGTGGTACGGAAAGTCTCGCCAAAACGAAAATCATAAGAACTACCAATCATCAGTTGGAGGGGTAATTCAAATGCTTGAGAACGATGACTAACCGTTAAAGCATAGGTAGTAGCATTAGTAGAAGTACTTAGTGTGGTTTTTACAGCAAGTCCGTTACCTCTAAACTGCATAGCGGGTCCTATATTTTTAAGTGTAACACCAAATTTGAAAGCACTGTCTTTACCTGTCCAGTAATGAATACCTGCATCTACGGCAACCCCAATAGCACTTACGTCTGTGATAGATTCAGAAATAACACGAAGCGTCATAGCACCGAAGATATTCTGAGTAAATTTTCTGCCATACGTAGCCCCTATGTTAAGCAACTGAGGAGAAAAAGTACCAATTCCTTCAGGGTTATCTACGGTAGTACGGATAAATTCTCCTAAATCAAAAGATGTTACAGATACTCCGATAAAATTGTCTTCACCAATTTTTTGTCCATAACCAAAAGCATTGATTTTAATATCTGTACCTACTAACCAGTTAGTACGGGAGAACTGAAGTTCAGTTCTATTAGCTAAGTGGGTAATACCTGCACAATTGTTGGTTAAGGCTTCCACACCTTTAATACTTGCAGTATTGAGTGCATTCCAGCCTGCACTTCTTGCCCAGGGATTTATCAGAAGTTCTGTGGCACCTGCCTGCCCGATACGGTCAGGATTTCCTGCAAGAGCAGTATTGGTTAATAACAGTCCAATAAAAAGAGAATAAGCTATACGATAGAATAATTTCATATTTTTTGAATACATTTTTAAGATTGATATTATGAATGTGGTAATTAAATAAATTTGAAGCTACACACACCTTTTCAGGTGCGTGTAACTTTATATAGAAAATGTTAGAAGGCATCTAAATCTGTAGGACGCATTACACCAAACCATTTGAGAACTTTCTCACCTATACCCGGTGCATCAATATGAAATATGTACACACCACTGGCTACAGGTACGCCTGCTCGGTTGCGTAAATCCCAATCAATAACCGTAGTAGGGTCATCTTTATCTAAGATACGTACCAAGTGTCCTGACAGAGTAAAGATTTTTATCTTAACTTTCTGTGGCAAATTAGTAATACGCACTCTTGTATCCAACTGGGACTGTTCATAAGCCGAGTAAGCAAGATAGGGGTTAGGTACTATCCGTATGAGGTCAAGTGCATTTTTGGCTGTGTTTTTGTCATTGGTAACTGTAGCAAAGCCTTTGGTACTGAAGTTATATACAGGGTAGTAGAGATTAAGACTATCTTTAGCCGCTTTCAATGGATTGAAGGCATCATATCTGCGGTCTGTACGGAGTTTGATAGTTACATCACTTTCTAATAACTGACGTCCTTTTATGAGTGTAGGAATACCCACCCATGCTGCGGAAGCGTAAGCTCTGCCCAACCAGCGGGAACATGTTGTAGCATTACCACCGTTATCTAGATAATATATTAAGGAGTCCATAGCACGTTTGATAGTTTTACAAGAGTCATATTTGGTGTTGCATACATAGATGTAGTGCTTACCACCCATAGTGGGAATACCACTAGGTGCCTGGTTGACAATATGGAAACCGTCGTCAGGAGTGGGATTCCAAATCATATCATTACCATTTTGGGCACCAAAACGGGAAGCTTCAGCAAAGAATATATTCAAACGTTCTCCTGTAATTACATCTACCGCATAACCAGGGAAGTAACTAAAACCTTTATCCGAAGTATCGCTTACCGTTACAAGTTGACCACCAGAAATCACTTTACTTGGTCTTTGTTTGAACAAATATGGACGTTGAACTGTTTTTGGTAAATCTGGAGGTAAGAAATCTACTTCAGTAGTACTCTCTACAACCACACATTTAGACCACTTAGTAACATCACTTGTGATGACAATGTCTACATTAGGTAAAGCATTACCATTATACCAGTTTCTGTTATTATTGTACTGTGCAGTGATAGCCAACTCATTATTGGTAGTAGGCACTCCACCGTCCTGTGCGAGAGTAACCTGAGCGGCAGCTATTGGTACTGTAGTTCCATCTCTTCTGGTTAAACTAGCGGGTCTTGGGAAAGGTCCGTCTGTGATATTAGTAGTTATAGAAGAATTATAAGGTTGATACACTCCAGGACCCTTGGTTAAACGTAAGGGCGCCCATGTACCCCCAAGAATAGACTCAAATTCTCCATTGTGGTCTATGTCTTTACCAGAGTAAGCGGCATCATTCATACCATTCAATCCGAGCAAGTTTGTGTACTGAGCATAGGTAGGGGTAGAAGTAGAAGACTGAACAGCTATAATCCATTCGCGGTAGAAATTATCTATGCTTGCTACACCGGTAAGCCATTTTCTGGTATTATCTTTATACTCTATCACACAGTTATCTTTTTGACTACCATTACCAAGTGTGGTAATATCCGTAGGTTTATACTGACCAGGACTACCTGCAAATACTACTTTAATACCTAGACCATATTCTTGTAAGATTTCTTCGCCACCATTATTAGTCTGACCACTGGGTACAGAAACTACTTTTTGATTATTAGCAAGTGAATTGTCAAAAGTAAATACACTATTAAAAGAACCTGTAATCACCCCACGAGCATTTGCACCCGCAGTAACCAATAAACAGGATTTTAGGTCTTGTTGGAAAGCAACTGCTTTATTTTGTAAAGAGCGGTCTTCTGTCCAGGTAGCACCGTCATCAGTAGTATAATACACTTTTCCTTTGTCTCCTACTAGTAAGCCTGTTGTAGTATTAAAAGTAATAGCATTAAGCGTTGTACCACCTAAATTCGGAAGTAAAGAAGCACTGTTTGTCCAGTTTTTACCCCCATCGGTAGTAGAAAGGAATATACCATTTGTACCTACGGCATAACCATTAGTAGCAGACTTCATGTATATACCTTTGATTGTACCACTTAAGCCGCTTGGAAGTGTAGCATCATTCCATGTAGTAGCAGGAGAAGCAGTGGCAAAAACGCTGTTGTCTGCCCACTTGATTTTGGGTGTTCCGCTGGCAGAGCCACCAATCCATGCAGTTGGGTCACCTGCGGTTGCCACAGGCAAGTATTCAGCCGCAAGATACTCTTCACCTGTAATTGTGCCTATCTGTAAAGTATTCCAACTTGGTCTAGTGCTAATAATAGTATTAGCATGTAACCTCATAGAATACAAATTGGTAATAGTCTGTCCTGCGGTATTTTTAGCAATTCCTACCACAAGCACATTTTGTAGCGTACCTCCATAATCCCCAGATATAGCTACAGCCGTAAGTTTATCTGATTTTTCACCCAAAGCCGTGGTAAGTTTAGAGGTTCTAAATACACTGTTTAATGTAGCGGCACTATCATAAGCGTAAATAAGATTACCTCTATCGCCCACACCCAGTATGATGTCTCTATTATTAGTACCCACATCAATAGCATCAGCAGAGTTTATATTGAATGAAGATATTCTTTTAACTTCTTGCATGTTCATATTACCTGTGGTAGGTGCGAAAGTACGAGAGATATTACCAGAAGCACCAAAAGTATATACACGGTTAGTAGTACCATCTTTGGTCAGAGTGATAGTATTGAACGGTCCTGAATTACCAGAATAATAGATACTATCTTTGGTGTTTCTATCAATTAAGAACCAACGGTCTAATTGTGGAGGAATTACGAGCTGATAATCTAACTCTTTTACTTTTTTAGGGTCTACTACACGTACCTGAACAGGACCAAAACCTTTTTTATAGGTAAGTTCATTAACGGTATTTTGTGCGAGTATTTCATTTACAGTAGTTTCATCAAGTTGTATATTAAAGCCACCATTACCTGTACCTTTTATACGAGTAATAGGTAAATAATCTCCATACTGACTATTGAGTATCATACCATTTTCTTCGGAGTCATTTAAGTGAGGCATTGCTACCACAACTTTGGCATTATCACTTTGTTTAAACTTCTCAGCTACCGCATAAGCATTATAAGCATAAGCTACAACCATAAAGTAATAATGTTTGTTATTAACTAGTCTGTTATCACTGATAGCAAACTGGTCTGTGGTAACTTTAAAGGTTTTGAAAGTACCTTTGTCGCTTACATCAGGGACATTAGCAACCATTAAAGTATTTACATTGCCGAGAATAGGGTCAACTGTGGTGTTAATAATAGAAGTGATACCATTTTTTACATCACACTGACCAATTAAACGAGATTTATTAGGGTCTCTTAAATCAGAAATACTTACTGTAGCATCTTTCAGCTGATAAATTAGATAACCTTCAAAGTTATAGGTAGTGTCAGGAGCATTAGCAATAACAAGTTCAGGGTCTTTTTGTTCATATTTTTCTTGATAGTTATTAGAGGTAATAGGGTTATCCCAATTTAAGATGATAGTACGGTCTAATTCTACAGCAGTTACTACGGGAGCATCAGGACCTGATATGCGTTTAAAATTATTGTCAAATAGGGCTTGTGCTTTTTTATCTGCTTTAATCAAATTGCAAATAGCATCTGTATTACTACCTAATGTTGTACCTTGTGCAAATACAGCACCAATAGTTACATAATTAACCGCACCGGGTTTAAGAGTAAATTTACCTGCGGATTGAATAAAACGCCTATCTGCGGGAGTATTACCTGCATTAGCTTCTGTCCAGCCTAAATTACCGCCGCACAAACCACCAGGGAACATATAGTTGGTAGGTTTTGGAGTATAAGCATTGGGAACAGTAGAAGCAATCCCATCTTTACCGTCATCTACAATTGGATTACCATCTTTCCATTTACCGTCAAGATAACCGTAAAAATGCTGTGCCGCACTAGGGTTACCATAAGGGCTAAAGTCATTATTATAGTACACAAATTTACTCATAATGATTTTTTCGCCGGGTTCATCTACAGTACCATCTTTATCATTATCAATTCCGTCCCCAGCATCGGCAAGAGGTCCTTCAAAGAAGTCTATACCAATGGCAGGTAAAGCCGTACCATAACCGCCTGGACCTTGGTCATCATTGTCTCCATTATAACAGAACCCTAAACCAAGCAAAGTATCACAGCCTACATAATCATCAGCATAGTTACCTAAGTCAGGGTCTACCCACTGACCTATATAGGTTTGATTTAGGGTATTAGTAGATCTATTGGTAATTTTGCTTTTGTAGAAAGTAGCGTTATTGAGTTCATCATTTGTAACAAAAGCGAAAGCCATAGTTTGAATTTCAATACCAATAGGTTCTGCGGAGGTTTCACTATGGATATTTCCTTTGTCATTGTATACCCACCAAATAGCCTGGTCACCGAATATAGCAGGATAATCACCAGAGTTAGGATCATATACACCATTTCCATCTACATCTTCAAAAGGTGCCATGTCATAGTCCGATACAGATTTTTTAGCTGGCCACTCAGCGATACTCTTGGGAATAGAATAACTACCTGATGCTAATGCCCCTGTTTGATAAGCAGTAATAAAAGCATCTACCTCTGATTTAAATACAGTATAGTGTCTGTCGTACTTTAAGCAGGTAGAGACATCTACATCTGCAGTAGCGTCTAATGGACCAGGATAAAAGTCTGTACCTGTCTGACGATAAGTTTGTGCGGCAAGACGTAGCTGCCCTCCACCGTCATACCCACCAATCCAAATAGCACCGGCAAACAGGGCATGTTTAGGAACAGCACCAGGCGTATTATTTTTAGGCACTTCATATCTGGCGGACCCTACTAAATCCCACCACATGTCTCCCCCATTCATGAGGGTTGTACGGACGTTGTTTATATCTAACTGAGCAAAGGAAGTAGGCGCGGCGCACCCACCAGCAGTACGGTTAGTACGACCTGTTTTTCCTCCCCCAATATTCTCTCTTGCGTTTAAGCTACCACCCGCTAGCAAAAGAGCAACCAAAATTATCACCGTTGAGCAGTTGATTGAATATATGGATGGTTTTTTCATATGCATATTTAATTAAAAAGTTTATATTAGAATGAAATTATTACACCAAGACGAATTCTACGAGGAAGCCCATAGTTATCAGGATTATTTACACGAATAGAATACAAATCTCTGTATGCCGCCATATTAGTTTGCTGTTGAAGGAATACTTGTGCCACAGCATGGTTTAAGTACCCATCATCATCAGGCTGTCCTGAATACTGATACACACTTTGGATATTAGCACTGTTAAACAAATTCTGAATTTGCAGGTACACGTTCAAGTTAATGTTTTTACTACCTTGTCCTTCTTCACCTCCGCCGATTTTAATTTGGAAATCTTTGTCTATACGAATGTTAGCACGGAAGTTTGCAGGAAGCCTTGCACTGTTAGGATTACCCACTAATGTAGTACGCTGAACTGCACTTCCGTCAACTGTTCTGATAGGGAATAAAATTCTGCTGTAAGGAGTACCAGAACCTGTGCGAAGTGTTAAGTTAACCCCAAAGTCTTGTAATATCTTACGTAACTTTTCAGGACCATTGTAAAACTCACCTCTGCCATAGCGATAATCCGCAGTTACTACAAGAGCGTGTCTTTGGTCAAAGTCTAAGGCTAACGGAGTACGTAAGTTAGGCTGACCACTGCTTACTAAGTTACTAGCAGAGCGGTCATTAGAACCTGTACCGTCAGCAAACTGTAAAGTATAAATCACATTCAATTGAAGGTTAGAATTTTCACCAGGGCGTTTTTCATATTCAAAGGTAAACCCTTTAACTGTACCAAAATCTACGTTTTCGTAAGTAGTGTAGTTAATAGGATATGCGTAGTTACGGCTTACAATGTTAATTTGGTCGCGTAGCTCACGGTAGTATCCGTTAATGGTAAGTGCCATTTTTTTGTTCAGAGCAGTTTTAAAGCCCAGAGCGTAGTCAATAGTTCTGTCCGCTTTAAGGTTAGGGTTATTGATGGATTGGGTTGCATTAGCTACAAGGTACAAATAATCTACGGGAGTAGTAGCTAAAGGAGAGATAATAAGATTAGTAGAAGCAGGGCGCTGTGTTAACACATCATAGTGTGCAAAGAATACTGCTTGTTCTGTAATAGGGAAAGAGAAAGCTAAACGAGGCATGATATTAACTTGTGGCTTGTAATCTACAAACGCACCCTCAGTTAGTTTATCTCCTTTTTTAAGATAAGGATAGGCTTTACCATTTGTACCAAAAATTAAGTTAGGTAGCTTTTCAACGCCATTAGCATCATAGAATTTAGGATAAACCGCATTAGATTTAGGGTCACTGAAACCTATAATAGCACTGGGGTTAGTAGGGTTATTGATATAAACAGTCCAGTCATCTTTGATATTATCAGGTACTACCAATGCGGGATTGTTCATAGCACGAACTTCACCTGCTGTATAGTACTCATACAATACAAAGGGGTTTTTAAGTACCTTTTGGTTAGCGTCAAAACGGTCTACACGAAGACCTATGTTCATAATCAGGTTGTTAATCTCAAATTTATCTTGGATAAAACCTGCAATATAAATAGGACGAAGCGCAGAAATAGGTCTGTTTACTGTATCTTTGAAAAAGTCAGAGAAGGTAGGTTGTTGGCTTCCTTTATATCTTTTACCTACGTGATTGTAGCCATAATAGGTTATGAAACCGTTACCATTATTAAGAAGTTCATTAGTAGTAAACAAATCCAAAGAATAAGTGGAAGGGTCTAAACCGTCTGTGTTAATCCAATCCGTGCTATTGATAGGCATACCGAGTTTCTGACGAAGTTTTTTATCAAAATCTGTTTGAGCAGAAGCATTATACAGTGGCTTATGATTTACATAACCTGTCCAGATGCCATTACCATCTCTTACCAACTGTACAGAAGAGGAGTCTGGGGTTTGTAAATGTGCATTTGCTTTCTGACGCATCAAAGACCATAAACCTACGGGATTAACTGCCCAGAAAGCTTGACTTCTTTGCTCTACTTCAAGACCAGCGGTAATATTATGCCCTCTATACTCACCAGAACCCATAGCTGTAAAACGGAACTGACGGTCATCTACATAACGAGCAAGATTATGAACTACACCAGGTGCAGAATACAAGCCATAAATATTTTGTGGACTATCACCATTACGTAATCCCCTTAAAGCGGCTAATTCAGCAAGAGTATAGATGCTATCCCCTCTATCTTTTTCCAACTGATAAGCGAGTTCTGTATATTTTGTAAGATATGGGTTTTTGTTACCAGGTGTAAATACAGGATTAGTAAAAGTATAGCCTACGTTGTCATAGAAAGATGTGAAAGAAAGCGTATCATTGAAAGGATGCTCCCTGAAGAAATAATCTGTATTGTAGCTGTAAATAGGTCTGAATGTTTGGTCAAACTTTCCTACATAACCATAATCAAAAAGGTTGTATTTGTGACGTGGGTCAAACTGTCTTTCTTGACTACCTGTATAATCTAACTGTACCTGATAATACACGTTCTTTAAACGTTTGTCCACATATTTGCCTTGTGCATTTTTGGAAGAGGAGTCTGGTTTAGCATCTGCAAAGCGTTGTGTAAAACGTACAAATCCACGATAAGTGTTTCTGCTACTGATACGGTGTGCATCACTGGCAAAAAGACTTCTCGTAGATTGCCATAATTGGTCCCAAGTGTGGTCATAGTTACCCCCTACGGTAATGTTAATAAATTCTGTGGGCTGATAATCTAACTTACCATTTACAGTATAACGTTTAGCTCTATTGTTCGGCTTAAATTTTTGTGTGTACATGTCATTTTTAGTTAAAAATTCTGCATTATAGAGTAGCGCAGATTTATTATCATTGTAACGGTAAGGAGTATTTCTAATTTCATTCAATTTGTCTTCTTTAACTTGCCATATAGGAATACGAGAAGGAAATCTATCTTTTTGATATTCTACCTCACCCGCAAGCATAAAACCCAATACAGTTTTTTTCAAGTATTGAGTACTATCACTAGCTAATTTAATAGGGTTGCCATCTTTATCTTTGGCGGTAGCTTTCAAGACAGGACCAATAATTGTAAGCCCCCCTAGATTGTAATTATAAGCATCTAAAAATTTAGAAGTAACGCCTTCACCAGTTATACTAAACTTTTGTGCTGCACCACGAGTAGTAATGTTAATTACCCCGCCCCCTGCATCACCGTACATAGCAGGAACACCTCCGGTAATTATACTCAAACTACCTATGGCTTGTTGCGGTAAGTTCACAGAACCCACTACTTTCATACCATCTATAAAGTACACAGCTCCCGTAGAACGCTGTCCTGCAATATTAAGCCCTTTACCATCATCACGTTGAAAAGTACCACCCGCTAGACCTGCGGCGTCAGCGATATTACGAGTAGGAAGATTTCTTAACTGGTCACCTGAGAAACTTCCGCCTATGTTTGTTTTATCTTTTTCAATAATAGGCGCTTCGGTTTCTACAACAACGGTTTTTGTAGTAACTCCGTCATCAGCTTCCATTTCTAAATTCAGGAAGGTAGTCTTGGAAGGTACTATCTGAATTTTATTAGCTTCAATATTTTTGTAGCCCACAAAAACAGCTTTCAGAGTGTACTCGCCAGGCATTAGAGGTGTAATTTCATAATTTCCTTCAATATCTGTGGTTGTACCCCCTTTTTGAATGCCCCCTTGTTCTACAACAATACTGACAAAAGGTAATCCCTCTTTGGTTTTAGCATCTTTCAGCACACCTTTGAGTTTGCCTACACCTCCTTGTGCGTACGTATACCGTACTGCACCCAGCGGTATAAGCATAGTAATGACCCATAATAATGTGGTTTTTACGTACTTATTCATAAAGGTTAATAATGTTTAATTGATTGAGAGGGCTAAAATACAAAGAGCATGATTATTTACCTAATTTTTATTTATTTTTTTTTAACAAGGTGGTAATACTCGTTTCAAATAGTATTGATTTTCAGTATTTTATACGCAAGAACTTCTGAAAGTTTAACTTTGGAAGTGAATGTCCAGCCTGCAATATGCGGTGTAAGGATAACGTTTGAAAAACGGGCTATTTTTTGTAAAATTTCCTTTTCGTTTTGTGAATACGTATCAAAATTTTCATTGGGTAATACATCTAATCCTAAGGCACTGATTTTTCCTGTTTCCAAACCTCTGAGTACATCTTCCAGAACCGCTATCTTACCGCGTGCCATGTTTAAGAGTACTATGCTTTTTCTGAATTTTCTCAGCCATTCAAAGTGTATCCAGCCGTGTGTCTCGGGAGTTAAGGGTGTATGGAACGTAACAATATCTGCTTCTTCATAAAGCTGTTCCAGAGTGGCTTCCTGTGCATATAGATTGGAAAAATGAGACTTGTATTTGTCATAAGCTAAAATATTCATTTCAAAACCGTGCAAACGTTGCGAAAGTGCATAGCCTATATTACCGTATCCTATAATGCCTATCGTTTTACCTTTGAGTTCAAAACCTCTGTTTTCTTCACGTTTCCATTCAAAATGCTTTACTTCATTATTTGCTGTACAGATATTCCTCGCTAGACTTAACAAAATCCCAACTGTAAACTCCGCTACAGCATCTCGGTTGCCCTCGGGGGCGTTGATAATCGCAATGTTACGCTTTTTGCACTCGTTTTCATCTATATTATCTATTCCAGAACCTGCTTTGGCAATAAATCTCAATCTTTTCGCTTGGTCTAATACTTCTTTGTTTATTGGTGTGTGACTTCGCATTACTATCCCTTCGTAATTCTGTATTTCATTTAAAATTTGCGTATATGGCATCTTAGGCGCGTACGTGCATATAAAACCATGTTTGCAAAGAACGTTCATCAAAACAGGGTGAAGGTCATCAGTAATTAAAACTTTCATTGAGCAAAAATACTAACTCTTCGCCACTTGTTTGATAATACAAAAATACTCAACCTTTATCCTGATTTTGTAACTGACTACTTGAACTGTCAGAATTTGTGCATGAACGGTTAAAAGTCCTGCATGAGCGGTTAAATAGTTTGCGCAAACTTATAGTGTATAATAAGTATCTCTACTTAATGAAGGAATGATAAGAGCTACTTCGGTACGCTTCACTACTCAATGACCATATTGCGTGAGGCATACGAAGCAAGTGCGTCAGCACTGTGCGCAACGAAGTGAAGCACCGTAGCGAAGCGCAGTGCGCAGTACGCCGACCTTGCACGCATGAGCGCAAGCGAAACGCTGTGCAAGGACACGCCCAGATACCTAAAAACTATAATAACCCTTTTTATGTATTCTTTTGGCTTATTTTGTCATATACTTCCTGATACAAACGTATTCCTTTTTCCAGACTATACACTTCCTGCGCACCTGTACGGATATGCGTATTTGGCTTATTGAGCATAGATAAAAGTTTTTCTATACTGTTTTTGTATCCTGTTTGAGAAAATTCCTGTACTAAAACTCCACTGTTTGTTTTCTGAACAATACTATCTACATCACCTATGCCTGTATTACACACAATAGGAATATTCATGCCCATGAGTTCGCCTTGTTTGGTAGGAGATGTGCCTTTTTTGGAATAGGTCGGTTTGATAAAAAATAAAGATGCATGCATGAGAGAAAGATACAGCGGCACTTGCTCCCGTTTGGCTTCCTGAACAATAATTTTATCTGTTTCTATGTTCAGGTTTTTTGCTTTTTCATACACAGGTTCAGGACTATCAGGAGTAACGAAGAGAAAAACAGCATTTTTTTCATATTCCAGAAATACTTTGAACCATGCCAGCATTTCATCAAGCATGTACCATGTTCCCAAAGAACCCAAATACCCGATTACGGTGTGATTAGGCTGTATGTTTAATTTCTGTTGCAGTTGGGTTTTATTCTGTTCGCTGATGTTTTCTGCATTAAAATGTTCAATATCCGCACAACAGGGTATAACCTGAATAGGGACGCTATGCATACCATTCCAAGATAAAATTTCTTGTTTTGCATTTTCGGTTAAACTGATAGTATAATCCGCATGGTGTAAAAACTGGCGTTCTTTTTTCTTGAAAAAGCTGTATATCATTTTATAGAGCGGATTGGATAAGTTCCATAGTCCGCCGTCTACGCGTTCATCTGCCCATAAACCGCGCATGTCAAAGAGAAATTTTACCCCATATTTTTTTTTGAGATGCAGTCCTACCAAAGCACTGATATAGCTTCTGCAATGAACTAAATCAAAATGGTACTGTTTGTGCAAAGATACCGCCAAATGTTTCATGGCACGAATATCTTTGAGGGTAGAAAGTACGGGAGGTTTTTTTGTATAAGGCAAAGAATGCCAAGTAACAGAATACTTGGAAAGCCACTGTTCAATAAAATCTTTGCGCTGCGTATAGCGTTCGGGTTTATCACAGCTAATAAGGTGAAATGTATGTCCGTGTTGTGTAAGCCCAATTAAATAAGGTATAACTTGGGATTGTCCGAGTGGGTCAGTCATGCCGTCATAAGAGAGATAGAGTACTTTCATAGCAATAAAAAAATCCTTTACCGTGCAAAATAAAGGATTTTGAGTGTATGTTAAGCGTTTTTGATTTACAAAAGCACTTATGAATTATTTTCAAAGCGGAGTTCCTGCAAATAGTACCTGCCCGTATCTTGTTTAAGGAGTACATATAAACGCAAGTTTGTATTACTTGTGGTAGTGTAAGTCCCTATGGAGTACACCATGTTGTTGGACATACCTTTGTGCATTAGCTTTGCCATTTTGGGAGGATTTTTCTGAAAAAAAGACTTTAACACGAATTCTGCCTGCGTGTTGGTATATGTACCTTCTTCTTCACGAATAGTAATATCTGCACTGCCTTTTATCATTTGGGAAATAGCCGAAGCGTCACCATTTTGTACGGCAATTTCTACCTGTCTGAATACATCATCTTGGGCATAAGACGCACTTATTCCTGAAAATATACACAACCAAAGCCAGAATATATACAATCTTTTCATGATGTAGACATATACAAGCGAAAATTATGCCATATTATGCAAACATTCAAATAAACATTATTTATTATTCCACATAAAACAATAGCATTCTAAAAACTTTATAGGATTAGTTTGTTTTTTTAGTTTCTATTCTCATTTAGTAATTTCTCTATAGTTTGATTTATGATATCATAGGGATTTTTTTCCTCTTCGCTTATATTTATTTTTTGCTTTAACCATTTTACTATTTCTTGTGTTTCATAGACACTTTTTATCTCTTCCTCGTCAGGTGCTTCAAAACTATGTGCGCCTATACTTTTATTTCGCATCTGTTGTAAGCAATATGCTGTTTCTATACACTGGTAATCCTCCTTTAAGTATGAACCTTCAATAGATTGAAAATAAAATAATAATTCTTTTAATAAGTGTGAAGATGGGTCTTTACTTTTATATCTCAAATCCTTTTCATCTAACCATTTTTTAAGTTCGGGTTTAGTTTTAAGATAATTCTCAAAAACTTTTTCCCAATTATTTGAAGTATATTCAATTTGAGTAATTTTAACGACTTCTTTGACAAGAATTTCCTCTATTAACCTAAAAAAACGAACTAAAAAATCTACATAATTTTTTTGTCTATATTTTATATCTACATTCCAAAAAAGTTCTTGTAATTTTAGCTGACTACTCTCCTTTTCAATAATAGTATTCAATTCTCTCAATGCATTATTTCTTATGTTATGGTTGTTCACTTTGGAAAGTGCGTGTCGTGCTTTTTCAAAGTTAAACATCATTCTATAGTGTGCATACTGAGCAAAATACTTTACATCATCAGAAACAAATTCTAATTCATTTATACCTTCATACAGATAGCCTTTAATCATTTTTCTAACCGTGTTATTATCATTACTTTGTAAAAATTGCCGAATAGACTGAATAGGAGAAGCTGTACCTGTATCTTCATTTACATGTAATTCGGACTGAATTTTCGTACCTAACTTCTGTATGGCATTAAAACGTATGGACGTGTTAATAGCATCAATACCACCAACTAAATGCAAATAGATATTTTCATAATCATTAAGCATATTTAAGTTTTTGTTTTTTTGAAATACTCCATGAATATACTTATACATTTTATCCAAATAAACTACTTCATCGCTTGTTATTTTGAATATCTCTATTTTGGATACATTTCCGTAGTTCTGGGCAATATATTTTTTGATGATTTCTGCATAATAATAGGTATCTGTATCTCGTGGAGTCTCTTGGTCGGTGGCTATAAGTAGCAGATAATCTATATTTTTAATCTCATGCTGTAAGTATTTTAGTGTGGGTTCTATGATAGGAATTTTAATATGTTTTTTTAGAGTATCATAGTTTTGGTTAATAAATTCACCTGCCTTTCGGGCCATGAGTGTGTTATTTTTAGGATTGATGTACTCTTGATATTTTTCTGGAAGTTTTTCTTTGAGTATAGACAAATCTACTTGTACATCGCGGGTGCCTACCGTAACAATTAATGCGTTTTTTTTATTCTGCATAGTACTATGGTTTATTAGTTAAAAATAAGTTTGATAAAACCTAATGGTGTACCATCAGGCAAAAAACGGCGAGTTTTAGGTAAAGGAAATTTGTCATATTTTTCACCTCTTGGTCTTACTTTAATCTTGAACTCATTAAATTCACTCTGATTCATAACTTTCTCATGCCCTTGCCAATCACCCGTCATAAAATTAAAACCTATATGTTTTCCTAAACGAAGTACACATTCATTATTTTTACATTGTTCTACATCATTTAAAAGTTCCATAAGACGTTCTTTGTAATCATACAAATTATCATCATCTTGTTTTCGGATAAAATCTATTTCTTTTTTTAACATATTTTTTAGATGTGTGTTAAGCGTTTGGGTAAAAGTTTGTACATCAGCAATAAGCGTATGATTTTTACCTGTATAATCTATAATTTCAGATTGTATAGACTTATGTAATGACTTTTTCACGGTTTCATTCCATAAGTTTATACGAGTATTTGCAGACGCTCCTGTTGGAATAACTTCTGTCCATTGAGATAAATCATCTCTTTCTTCCCATCCCTCGCCGCGCATATTATAGGAACACACCTTGCAGATTTTTGTATTTTGAAAAACCACATCACCTACTTGTAAAAATCGTAAAAAGTCTTTGTTTTGTGCATCTTTCTCAGGATTATCAGCAAAATAACTCTTTATCAGAGTAGTATCATTATAATGATTGTCATTTTTTCGGTTAAAACTTACCCTTGCCAAATCAGGGTTTTTAGTAATCATTTGTGCAAGTAAAGCAGTACGAATAGCACCTTTAAGTGAAGAACCAGGAATATAAGGTTTTAGCAATCCATTATGAATATGTTCATATACAAAAGTTTTATCTCCAATACTTCCTTCTACATAAGTTATTCTTTTTGCAATATCTTGGGGTTTTATGTCATTCTTTATGCTTCTCAAAAGTGATAAAAGGTCTTGTCGGTTTTGAATGTTATTCATCCATTTTTCAAAATGAGCATCTGTAACAATCGTATAGATTTTATTTTCATCAAGTATAGCCAAAGGTTTGTTATTCAAGTTAGAGAAGAATATAAAATCTATATTTTTAGTAAGTTTTCTTTCACTTCCTACGTGTACAGCAGTTAAGGTTTTGATAGTAACATTACTCATAGTACAAATTAAGGTTATTCAGTTTTTTTGACAGGAATAAAAATAGGTCTACCTTCGCGGTATACAGGATGTTGGATATTTTGGGGGGCAAGGTCAGCAAGTTTTCCTTTCAAGGTTTGCGCGTGAAATACAGAACCTTCCTGAAACATATACAAAGATTTTTTTCGGTAATTCATTTTAGTTACATCTTGTGGGTTAGCTAAATATCCCCCACGTTTAATGAGTTCATAAGACGATGTTAATGTATTTATCTGTTCTATGTCATTGCGTGTAGGGCAGTATAAAGACAAATTCAATAAATATTCAGAGGTTTGAGGGACACGTAAAGTCATCTGTGTTTTTTCTAATACAGGTTCAAACTGTCCATTTCCTATGGTTTTATAGCTTCCCACTCCATTCTGACCTAAAAGATAAAATGCGGGCATAAGTTTTTGGTGTAAAAAGTCTGTTGTACACTGTACTAATACATATAAACCTGCGTCTTTTTCAAAATAAATGCGTTCAAAATAAAAAGGGTCTGAGTCTTGTCCATAATTGATTTTTACACGGCTTTGTTCTTCTCGGAAGTATATTTTAGGGTTATTTTGGGCATCAAACTGTAATGAAAGAAATTTAGCATTTGTAGTAAAGTTATTTAAGGAAATATCCGCATTTTCGTTATGAATACACTTTTCAAATAGCGTTTTATCTAACCATTGCAGTTTTTTAAGTTTCTTGATATTAGATGGATTTTGTTCTTTGATATTCAAAGAAAGTTTGAGAAAAGGTTTCGGAAAGAATCTGGTTTCTTTATAGTACGGAAAAGCAGAGGATAAACTAAATGAGTCAAAAAAATTAGAGCTAAAATCACCAAAAAGTTGTGTATAACAAACAAATAAAGCACTTTTAAGGGTATCAGAGTGTAAAAAATCCTGAGAATCGGAATAATCTTCGCTACCTTTAGAAATATGTAAAGGTGAAATAAACTGTAATCTGATTACATGAAACTGCATAGTTATCAATTATTTACTTCGGAATATTTCAGGAATAGAATAGAGTGTATATTCTTTTTCTTGTTTTTCAGCAGATTTGTAGTACTCATTAGTTCGTTCAGTTACGGAGGATAAAGTAAATTTTATTTGTCCATAACCTCTTGAACCTGAACCGCCAAGATAATCATCTTGAATAAGTTGTAAGCCATCAAATATAGCTTTTACCAGTTCTTTTTCTTGGTTTTCATCATGGCTATTCATGATATTAAGTACGATATTGAGTTCAAATTCTGCACCTGCGGGTACGCGCTCCATAATACGCGGGTTAGCTTTAGACGTAATTCTGTCAATAGTTACTTCAGTTTTTACTTCTGCATATGGTACATCTGTATTTTTGAATAGTTCTTCTGCACTTAATAAAGACGCATCTCTAAAAATAACATAAGATGGGTGCTGGTTTTCGTCATTAGTAGATGTACCAAACAAACGGCATGAAAGAGAATTAGGATTATCAGAGACGCCGTATTGAATTTGTTTACTGGGGTCGCGTCCAATAGTTCCATCGCGAAGTTCTATCAAAGCGCGCATTTTGCCTTTAAGCGAACTACCTGGAATGTATGGCTTATTATCTATGGGATTACGGATAATGATATTATCCAAGCCCCCGATAGACATGGCCGAAGAGCTACCTCCTATACGAAGCCCCGTGAGTAATTTAATTTTACCTCTGAATAAAATTTTTTTCTTTAATCCTAATGTACTCATAGTTTTATGTAATTTAAAGTTATTTACCTCCATGAACCTTATGATACGCTAGTATAGCTTCTAAAAAATCAATAAAATTCTTAAACCGTCTAGTGAATTCAGCCGTATCATTCTGAACTTCTTTGACTGCTTTATGCGCCTCTAAAATAACTTTTTCAAATAAATCTGCACCTTTATTACCTTGGCGCTTTACTGCATAAGAAAGTTTAGGTTGTAATAAAAGAAAAGCTGTTTTTTCTTTCTCTATACCTTTCATTTCAATTCTTCGTACTTCACCAAAAAAGTTTCTTATTTGGTTAGTAGTAAATTTTTGATCAGCTATAGCTTCACCAAATTTATCAGCAAAATCAATAGCATCTTTACCGTTAAATTTTTCTCCAAGTCCTTTGGTTATCCAGTCTTTGGTGAATTGCTCTAACCAATGTTTAGTATTATCCTCTTTGTTTTTTTGGTCAAAATTCTTTTTATTAAATGTATTCATAGTTTTTTGTATTTGAAGGTTTAAAGTTCACATCATTTTTAAGTTCCAATTCTGCCCAACGAGCAGATAAGTTAAGCAATTCAAGAAAACTATATGAACTACTTATTTTTTTGCCTTTGTATGTATTTGTCAGAATGCTATTTTTCAAATCGGTAATAAAAATTTTAACAGAGTCATCTTTTTTACGGTCTAATGCTCTTTTGAAGTCATAAGACATAATCCATCTCCAGCTTTCATTTTCTTTACTTTTACGTTGTATAATAGACATTTGATAAAAAGTCTGAATTTTATGTAAAAAGCCTTTGGGAAGTTTTTCTTGTTTAAGCCATTGTGAAAGAGTATCTTTTAGTTCTTTAACCAAAGGAAACTCATGTTCCCAATTTAGGGGTATATCTAATATACAAATAGCATTTTTTTGTTGTCCATTAACCTTGTGATTTTTAGCTTTTTCTTCGGCTTCTCCTGCGGTATCTGCGGCTTTGAGTATAGGATATTTAGCAGTTACAATAGACACGCCCGCAGATAAAGTCAATTTAGGATTATGACAAGCCCATTTTTTGAATTCCGTTCTTACAGCTTCGGCAAATTCAATTACTTTATCCCATTTTCCCACAATAAATAAATCATCGCCACCTGCATACACAATATAAATCCATTTTTCAAAATCAGATTTACTTTTCCATATTGTGTTGATATATCCTTTGAAAAAATAATCCAAAGAACGGCTTAGAGCACTATATCTCGCAAAAGTTGCATATTTACCTAATCCTTGTGTAAAAGTATTACCAAGATTATCCACGTCCATACGAAGTATGCCTAAACGCTTAAATGAGTCCTTTTCATCTCCTGCTAAATCATTAAAGTTTTTAGGTACGTGCCAATTATCCGACCTAACAGGTGCTTGATTGCCCCCATAAAAAGCAAAAGAATATACAACATCCGCAGGACTATTCCATTTAGTTTTGTTAAAATCATCAGGATTATTGAACTGAATAAGCGTAAAAGGAACACCCTCAGGAACAGTAGGTAATTCATCAAAAAAGTACCAATGAATGCCTAAATTCATAGGATTTTGATAGTGTAACGGTGTTTTTTCTTTCCACTTTATCGCCTGCGTAGATTGTACAATATACCTTGTCTGACGAAGGTATTTTCCTAAATCTATCTGTTGTTTAGTGAGCTCTAATACATATTTTTTTTGATAGTCAATTTCTTTTACGGGCTGTTGTAATATATCCTCTTCTGTAATTTCGTATACTCTATTGTTGTTAAGGTCTTTTGTGCTAATTTCTTGATTAGTAATTACATCTTTTTTTAATAATCCTCCTTGTTCTGTTTCTTCAAAAAAGTATGTGTATTCTGTAACCAATTTAGACACATATTTTAAGCCTTTTTTACGATTTAGTTTATCAATTAGCTCTGTCCATTTTTGGCTGAGTGCATTATTTTGTCCTGAAATCTCTGTATAAGAAAGTTCTGTAAATGCAATGTTAAGTAAAAGTTGAGTTCCAAACTCCCTAAAAATGGCGTCAGAAACGAGTTTTTCTACTTCATTTATCGTTTTTTTAGTGTTTTCTGTATTGGGTACAAGAAGATAAAAACCTCCTCCTGAGGCATATACTATATTTGTATGAAAAAGTTTTAATTCATACAATAGCTTTTCTATAACAGAGTCTACAAGAAGTTGTAAGAAAAATGAGCGTCCTTTTAAGTTTTTTGTAGCAAATTTACTGATAATGTTATAGATATACTTTTGAATACCTGATATACTACCTCCTAAAAAGAGTACAGGCTTATCACTTTCTTGAACTTCATTTTTTTGATATTCTGTAACATAGTCATATAAACATGTTGCTATGGCGGCTGTCATACGAGAGTGGTCATACAAGGACACGTCAGAAAGTTCAGGTATGCCACAAGGTATAGTAACTGTATATTTATGCAACAAATTAGTGCAATTTTCAATAAATAAAGCGAGATTTTCGCGAGGTAATAGATTAGCTTTTTCAAAAAACTCTTGTATAAGTTTTTCAAAATGAGTATAATTAGACTGTTTATTGTTGTTTTTTGGAAAAAAACTCTGTTGTAAGGTTATTTTTACAGGTTCAAAAGTATGTTCTGACTTCTGTGCATTGAGTTCTCCTAATACAGAGTGCAGATAATACTTTGGGATACTATCTTGGGGGGCTTGTCCGCTTGATGACCATAGTTCTGCTTTTTGTATTAGATTTTGGTACAGAGTATCTTTTACAGGTGTGTAACCATACAGATTAAAGACACTTGTGTAAGTTTTAGCAATGCGATGCAATAATGCCGACAAAATAAATTCTTCTCTTTTCATGTTAGTTTTGCGAAGAGATATAAATAGTTTCTGGGTATGTGTTGTATTTTTCTTCTGATAAGTTTTCCAAAGATGTTTTTTTTACTCTTTTAACCATACCAAAACCTACGCTACTTGCTTTACCTAATCCTATGTAATCCGGCAGGGAGATATTAGTTTCAAAAGTAACATCAAAAGTAAGAAAATCAATTTTCTTGTATTTTATCCACTTCTGAGCATGAATGCGATGTATACCTACAAAAACACGGTCATAGATGTTACACTGTAAGTGTTGTATAAAAGCCATGATGTGAGCTGTCATTAATTTTTCAAGCATGGCTACTTTTTCTCTAAGCAATTCAGTATTTTGAAACTTTTGATAGTTTTCAGAATTGAGTGCCATCCAATTATAGATTTTGTAGACAAAAACTTTGTCCCATGCTTGACATACATGATGAAATAAACTAACAGACTCTACATTTAATTGAAAACTATGGTCATACACTTGCACAGTTTGATTTGGACTTGCAATTAAATTTAGTACTATATCTGCACCTCCCTCTAATGCAATTATATACAGTTTATTTTGATATACTTTGTGTTGAATAAGCGGATAGTGATAAAGAAGTTTTTTGTTGTCAAGATGGTGGTGTTGCCATACAGACTTTTCAGGATATAAATTTGATAATGCCGCTCTGAATGCAGGAATTTCATTCAATTTAAGCGAATTGTCAAACTTTAAGCGTGCACACCTTAGTTTTTTCATGAGTAGATAAATTTGATATAAAAAACGAATTTTACTTCAAATGCAATGTTAGAAAAAAAAAGCAGATATACCAATTTTTCAGAAAAGAAAAAACGTAAGTTATTGAAATAAAGACAAATATTTTCCTAAAAACAAAATCCTATACGTGCCGTAGCAAACTTGTAATACGCTCTTCCTTCAATATACCGAATATAATTTATGAGTAATATTGTGTAGTATTCTTGCCATTTATATCCTACATTGAATAAAAACGCCGTGTTTTTAGAAATAAATGTCTTTACTCCTAACTGAACGTGGAATATAGCTCCGTTATCACTAAGCTCATTTATATTAAAAGCCTTTCCAGCATTCAATATAAGACTTGGAGTTATCTCACCTTTGAAAGGATTTAATCGGACGTCCGCCATTATGGGAATAAGATTAGTTTTCTGATAAACATCCATTCCCAAGCCAAGACCCATAGAAAAATGCTGATTAAATTGGTATCCATTTGTCCAGCGAAAAGCAAAAGCTCTATCTCCATTATTTGTGTAGTAGTTATTTAACTTTACTTTACCTACACCATACGAATAACCTGCTTCTAATATACTTGTATAACCACTTTTTTTGTATTTATTTTCTTTTTCTTTCTGTGTTGTTTGTGTAGGATTATCAGTATTATTTGTGCTTACAAATTCCTTAGTAATTTTTTCAATTTCGTCATACTTAAAGAAGAACACATTTCTATCCTTGGTTTGAATTTTAATACTTTGATTAGGGACCTGTTCAATAATAATTCCTCTGATAATACTGCCATTTTTTAGATAAACGACTTCTTCTATGGTTTGAGAATACGAAACAGAGCAAAATAACAGCAATACGAATAAAGTGAGCAATGAATAATGAAAAGTTATTATTTTCATGGTAAAAACAGATTATTTTGCAATAATACTATAATTAAGCACGTTTGTCAACAGTTATTTGATTTTTTTTATACAAATTTTGAGTATTTATAAACAAAAAAACCCATAAGGTTTTGAGAACCTTACAGGTTTAGAAGAACCATAATGGACGGTGTTTACACCCGGATTTAGGATTTTCGATTTCGGATTTAGTTGTAATCCCCTACAAATGAACATTACATACATCAGTTCGGTGGCTGAGCGTAGCCGAAGCCACCGATGTTCTAATCCCCCTACGAATGGACGGTGTTTACACCTACGTCTAGATTATCAAGTACAGGTTGGTAGGTTGTAATCCCCCTACAAATGGACGGTGTTTACACCCCCGCAAAATTAGTGCGCGTTGGGTCGCGGTTGTAATCCCCCTACAAATGGACGGTGTTTACACCCCTGTAAAGAAGGGGTTTATTTATTTATAAGTTGTAAGTTGTAATCCCCCTACAAATGGACGGTGTTTACACCTGTCCACATTGCTGTTATTCGAAAGACGCCGTTGTAATCCCCCTACAAATGGACGGTGTTTACACCCCTTGTTCAGTGGTTTAACGGTCAAATATCCGTTGTAATCCCCCTACAAATGGACGGTGTTTACACCAAAGAATCGTAAAACAAGAAAAAAACGTAAGTTGTAATCCCCCTACAAATGGACGGTGTTTACACCTTAACTCATTTTTAGAAAAAAAATGGGTTGTTGTAATCCCCCTACGAATGGACGGTGTTTACACCATACAAGAAATTAAGTATTTTTAATAAATTGTATTTCAATAAGTTAACTTGCAAAAATTGCAAAA
>CALIZB010000021.1 GCA_938028625.1 uncultured Bacteroidia bacterium
ATATACAAGACCCACTATACTACAAAGGTACAGCTTTATACAGAATAGCACTTGTAGATAAAGACGGAGTTTTACATTATTCCAAAACAGTAGAAGTTTCAAAAAATGACAGTGAAGAAAATACTTTCCTTAAAGTATATCCTAATCCTGCCCAAAACTTTGTAAGTATAGAAACGTCTTTTGAAAAAGGCGAACTCCAAATAATAGATTTACAAGGTAAAATAATTCTCAAACAGTCTGCAAATCTATACCAGAACGTAGATATTAGCTCTTTACAGAAGGGCACTTATTATGTAAGAGTAATTTCCGAAAAAGGCCATTCTACACATCAAAAACTTTTCGTATATTAGCCTGATTTATGGATTAAGTCAGGTATGAAAACTAAATACATTTTTTTTGTATTTGTATGGATATCTTATACTCTGCCTTCTTATGCAAAAGAGTATGAAGGATATTATTTGGATACACTTTCAGGAATAAAAATTATTTGGAGCGAAGTTAACTTTCCAACTAAATGGTTGTACAGCCCTATCAATGCGTTTTATGCACCTATTGAAGAGAAAGAAAAAAAACGCTTTGTTCCTATTTTACTCAAAGCTATGAGAAAATACCCTATTTACGTACTCAAAAAGAATCTTAAATGTATTTACATTGCAGGATACTTGAATTTTTATGGAGTAAAGTACGGTGGAACTAATAGTAACGAATGCTTGTACCTTGCTAATGAAGGTATTGGAAAGGGATACACAGATATTTACCTAGAACAACTGTTCCATCATGAATTTTCTAGCATTTTACTTCGTAATTATCCCAAGTTCTTTGACTCAAAAGAATGGCTAAATTATACAAAGTATGAGTTTAAGGAAGGTGCAACAGGTGCAGATGCTATCAGAAACGGTACTAATAAACTAGACTTTGACGAAGAACTGTGTCAAAAAGGAATTTTATACCAATACGCCCTATCTAATGTAGAAAATGATTTTAATTCCTACGCCGAAAATTTATTCTGCCCTAAAAAAGAGTTTTGGCGAATTGTAGAACAGTATCCTAATGTAAAACAAAAACTATATATCATTGTGGATTTTTATAGTCAAGTTCACAAGCAATTTAATATGGACTATTTTATGAAATTCAAGCCCAATTATTTTGATTAGTGTTTTTACATAGCCCCAAATTCATTCTTTACAACCTGTTGAAAAAATTGGGTAATATTGGACTTTCCGTTCAGTTTTTCGATTTCCAGAGTAGTAACAATAAAAACCGTTTTGCCTGCCTGCTTTCGCCTTGCCATGACGATATTGCTTTTTGTCCAAGCAGGACCTGTGTTGTAGTTAATGGTTTGTGCGGCATATATGGGTTCATCAGTAGCGCGCACTGTAAAAGGAATAGCGCTATTGATAAATGCACTTACTTTTAAATTAGGATAACCTGTGGCATTAGGAGTGGCTACTAAACTATCATTTTCTGTGGCTTGTAGATATAATCCTACACCAATACTTGTGTTTGGTCCGAATAAAGTGTCCATAGGCGTAAATGCGTAATAAGGAGCTAACGGGTCAAAAGTATTATTTTGTGGGGTAGATAGAAATAATCTGCCACCTTTATTAAAAAAATCGTTGGTTACTTTCTGTATATATCCTAAACTTTGTTCAGGAGTTTTACCTGAAAACCATAAAACAATGTTAAACATCTGAAAGGTCTTACTGGCTACAAAGTCATCAGAGGGTAGAGCAATGAATTTACTGCTTATTCTGTGATAGAGTGTTAATGTATCAAAGCCAACGTTTATATTATTTAATTCATTTTGGTAAAAATTGCGTACAGTTACATTACCTGGATAAGTTGCAGTAAGCGCATAATAGCCATCAACTAATAAGATACGGTTTGTATTTGTAGCACTAATCGCTTTGAAATTCACTTGGTGAGAACATTTGAACTTACTTTTTGCTCCTGCTACATCTACGGCACGTATGTACAAACTGTCTTTTTGGTTTAGAATAAGTCCTTTCATACGTTCGGAAGTAGGATTACTGTTATTGTTATAATACACTTTAAGTAAGCTGTTTGTGTTAGTAGGGTTTTCTGCTTCTATAACAATACTATTAACTGTACTAGGTACTTTGTAATAATTTGCGACATTAGTGGTGTCATTCCACACTAATTCATAATAATTGATATTTTCTTGCCCATCTATATCCTGACCTTCCCAAGCATAACGATATACAGGATATGCTGTAATAGGGGTATTTACTCCCGTAGCTACAAAACTGACCGTAGGCGGAGAATTTTTTATTGGTAATCTTAATTTAGCAGGAGTAATATCAGATTGATTTTGATTATCAATAGCACGGACATAAAAAATAAAATCTGCGGTATCTGTACCTTGCGGCGATAGAGTAAATGTGCTATCCTGACGAGTTACGCGTGTCCATTGGGTATTATCAAAAGAGATTTCGTAGGCTTTGATATATCCGTCTTCGTCTTTACCCCACCAATGCAGTTTAACGCGGGAGATCATTCTGTCCTGACCTGCACGGATAATGGTATCTACCATAGTATAGGTATCAGGAGGTATATTAGGTTTAAGTGTACCATTAGGACCTGTTTTGGTACAAGAAATCCATATATTTACGCAAAAAAATAGGCATATCAAGCCCAGCAAACCTTTGACTTTTTTCATACGCACAAAGTTAAAAAATTGCTTTGATACACAAATGTTAAAAAATTGTAACAGAACAGAATTTACTAACTGTTTAGATAATCAGTGTGCATTCAGCATGCTTGCTGAATGATATATTTTGCATGGAATAAAAGTCATTTCAATACAGGAAAGCATGGTGATTGAGTAGCCTGCAGAGCATACCAAAATGACTTTTTCCTCAAAGAAAAATTGACAGTATGCAAATTAAAACTTTACAGATGTTATCTGTCAAGTTTATTTCAAGCCTAGTTTTTTAGCAATATCTTTGGGAATAGCGTCTTTATGCACCATAAAATTAGTAGTTTTGTATTTAATAAAGGCTTCGGAAGCAAAGAAATAGCCTTGATTGTCGTTACTCGCTCCCCATGAATTTTTTACTTTATAGAATTTTTTACCGGTTTGGTCTTTGTATAAACCTGTAATGTGCATACCATGGTCATCAGTAGTTTCGTAATTATCAAAGGCTTTTTGACGCATCTCGGGAGTAATTTCTTTTTCCTGACAGGGTGCATCAAAAGGTGAACCTGATTTATTTGCACCTGCGTCACTAAAATGGCGGTTGTCTTCTCCTTTTTTCTGGATTTGCTCTTCATCCAGAGGCACAATCGCTAGTCCATTTTTGTAAGAGAAGCCTTTTTCAGAAACATCACTTGCCCAGGCTACGGTATAGCCATTGATAATACTATTTTCTAATATTTTCATCATCTCATCAAGAGGTACGTTATAAGCACCTTCCATAGCCCAGTTATCTTGTACTTCAAGTGCAAATTTAGAATAAAAAGGGCGGTGAGTAAAAGAGGTTACAATCACATAATCGTCCATATTTAGCCCGAGTTCTTTTGCAAAAGAGTGAGGAGTATATTTTTTACCTTCATATTCAAATTCTGTGGGAACTGTACCCATGTAAGAGTCTACCGTACTTCTAACCGCATCTTTCCAGTAAGGGGTTATCGTTTTTTGAGCCACAACAGTTTTGAGCATAGCGGCAAGCATAGATTCCATTTCATCATGGTTATATTTAGTTTCTCCTGTCCTTAATCCTGAATATACAGACTGAGGCACAATACCGTATTTTTTAATGACGTTAAAGTTGTCATGAAAAGCGCCGCCCTGTCCAAAATTGCATAAGCCGTGCATACGCACATACTGCTCTGCTTTGTCTAAATAAGTATTGCGTACTACAAACATTTCAGAGAGGTCTACTTTCTTTTTGCTGATACGAAGCACTTCGGATTCAAAGAAAGACATACCCGAGAAACTCCAACATGTACCTGTACGCATCTGGTCTTTTACTTCGGTAGCTTCCAAATCTTTTATGACTGTAAATTCATAGCCCCCGTCTTTTTTGTTTTTCACGACGGATTGTTGTGCAAAAACAGAACTGCCTGCAAACAATACAAACAGGCAAAAATATAATTGTATTTTACTCATAGATAATGTTCAGTTAGCCTGCTAATTTACAGATTATGTTTAATTATCAAAAAAATATGTGATAAACGTTTTTTTGTGTTGTCATTCTAAAATTGGAATGTCTACACTATCCTGAACGTCTTCTTTGGAATAATCATGAATTACGTTATAGAGAGTATCTCTTTCTATGGGTACAAATCCTGCTTTTTTGATAAGATAAACTAGTTCCTTGGTGCTTAAAGCGGGGTTTTGTTCTTCTGCTCCTGCCATAGAATAAATTTTGGTAGTATCATCAATAGTGCCATCTATGTCATCTACGCCATAGCTTAGGCTTAACTGTGCAGTTTGTTTGCCTATCATAGGCCAGTAGGCTTTCAGATGTGGAATATTGTCCATAAAAATACGTGCAACAGCATAATTTTTAAGGTCTTCTAGCATATTTACTTCTCCCACATAAGAGAGGTCGTTATTATCATCTCTGAATTTAAGCGGAATGAAAGTATTAAATCCATGCGTTTTGTCTTGTAAAGTACGAAGTCTGTTCATGTGGTCTATGCGATGGTGGTATTTTTCAATATGTCCGTAAAGCATAGTACAGTTTGAGGGAATACCAAGTTTATGAGCAGTTTCATGAATAGTAAGCCATTGGTCAGTAGAGGCTTTGGTATCACAAATTTGGCTTCTGACGTCTTCGGCAAAAATTTCCGCACCTCCTCCAGGTATAGAGTCTAATCCGTATTCTTTAAGTTTAAGCAAACCTTCTTCTAATGTCATTTTAGAACGAGCAATCATTACTGCTAATTCTACGGCTGTAAAGGCTTTTACATGAATACCAGGTAAAATTTTCTTAATTCTCTGTATCATATCACCGTAGTAATGTACATCTCTTTTAGGATGTACACCGCCTACAATATGCACTTCGGTTACCCCTTTACCTTGATATTTACGAGCAATATTTTCTATTTCTTCTATGGAATATTCCCATGCTCCATCTTCTCCCGGTCTGCGAGCAAAAGCACAAAAAGCACAAGTGAAAATACAAATGTTCGTAGGTTCTATATGAAAATTACGGTTAAAGTACACGTTTTTTCCATGCTTTTGTATGCGTATGTGATGGGCTAGGGTCCCAAGCAAACTTAAATGATTGCTTTCATATAGTATCAGCCCTTCTTCTTCTGTAATTCGCTCACCTGCTAGTACTTTCTCTGCCACCGCCTTTAAAGCAGTGTCTTTGATGGAAGAGATTAAAAAGTTCATAACTACAAAAATAGATATATTCTCATAACTTTCAAAACATTTTGAAAGTTGCAAAAGATAAAATCAAGCAAAGGTTTTAATTTGGTGAACTTTATTGACATCTACATAACAATTTAGAGTATTTGATATTTTTAGTGTAATTTTGTTAAAAAATGAGAAAAAACTGTATATTTCCATAATTTGGTTAATCATAAGTCTTTATACGCTAAAAGGTCAGAACACTGCTATTTCTTTATACGACAGTGCCGTAAAAGCCTTCGAGACCCGCAAGTATGAACAAGCATTCTTGCATATAGAACAAGCGCTTTCTATGCATAAAAACCAGGACTCCTTGTATGCAGATTTTTTGGCATTACTTGGAGATATTGCTTATGAAACAGGAGATAAAAAACAAGCTGAAATTTATAGAGACCAAGAGTTAGTTTTACGCATCACTATACAAGGTGAAAATCACCCTAAATATACTGTTTGTTTAAGTAATCTGGCAGGCTTGTATGGTGAGATGAATCAATTTGCTGATGCAGAGTCTTTATTTAAACAATCTATTCTTATTCAGGAAAAATACTTTGGCAAAAAATATCCTAATTACGCATTAGATTTGAATAATCTTGCAGAACTCTATGTCCGTATGGATAAATTGCCCGAAGCAGAAGAACTACACAAACAGTCTTTGGAACTACATAAAGAAATATTCGGCACCCAACATCCTGATTATGCACTTTCTTTACATAATCTTGGCATATTATATCAAAGATTAGGAAATATTCCGCTAGCAATATCCTGTTTAGAAGAAGCTACACAAATACGGCTGAGCAAACTCGGTGAGAATCATCCTGAAACAGCGGGGTCAGTGAACAGTCTTGCCGCAGCATATCATGCTAACGGACAGTATAAAGAAGCAGAACAGATGTACAACTATGTGCTGATTATCCGTGAAAAACTCAATGGCAAAAAACACCCTGAATACAATATTGTTTTGAATAATCTTGCTATTCTGCATAAAGATTTGGGAAATTATGCCCGTTCTGAGTCCTTATTCAAAGAGTGCATCAATTTTCGTAAAAACTATCTGCCCAATGGTGCAAAACACCCTCTTTATGCTAATAGTCTGAGAGGACTTGCACAACTCTATGAAGTGCAGGGCAAATATCATACAGCAGATTCTTTATATTTTCAAGTGTATGCTATTCGTGCAGAAGCATTAGGCGAAAAACATATTGAATATGGTACTTCGTTACGAGATATAGCTAATATTAAATTTCTTAAAGGTGAGGTAAAAGAAGCGGAAAATTATTATGAAGAAGCTATCGCACATATACTTGGCAGAATTGAGTATCTATTTCCTTCACTGAGCGAAAAAGAAAAAAGCCGTCTGTATCAGTTTAATCTTAAACCTACTTTAGAACGTTTTGTGTCTTTTGCTATGGTCTACGGTGGGTATATTCCCTCCCAAAAAATAAAGCCTGAAACTTTTAACCCCGCTATCAGTGAGATATTATACAATAATCAGTTAGAAACAAAATCTCTGCTTCTACAAGCTACTAATAAAGTACGCAAAAATATACTCAACAGCAAAGACAGTGCGCTTGTGAAAATGTACAAAGAATGGCAGTATGAAAAAGAACAGATTGCAAAATACTACAACATGAGCGCCAATCAGCGAAATAAACTCAAAATAAATTTAGATAGTGCTGTTTTTAACGCAGATGAATTAGAAAAACGATTATGCAAAAAATCAAACCT
>CALIZB010000022.1 GCA_938028625.1 uncultured Bacteroidia bacterium
GTATCAGCATTTACAACATAGAATAAATAGAGAAATTGCACGTGCAGGTTGTAAATTGGCTACATTTTCTTATTTTTGTATCAGCATTTACAACATACTCTGTTTGTAAGTGCTGATTTTCAATTAGTTAAGCCCAAAAAAATGCGAAAATAGAAATAAAAAAATCGCTTTTAAAACGCCAAGTTGTAAAAGTAAAATCCATTTTTTTTATCGCTACGTAATTCGTACTTTTCATAAAAAAAAGCAAAAACTGCCATAACACACTCAAAAATCTGGCATTTCTAAATCAATGACAGTGGTCTAGAATTTAGCTTTTTGTATAAAAATAAAATTATTCTACACTTTTGTACAGCACTGCTTAATTTGACTTATGGAATGAAGTTATTACAGGCATAGAAACCGCTACTGAAAGTGTATATCCTGAAAATGTTTCACAAGAAGCATTTCAAGTATTAAAAACTATACAGAATTTTTTCTCCCAAAAGTAAATTTCCATTTAACCATAGCACTCATCAATACGCCTGCTAATACCATACACATACCCAGAACCGCCCAAAAAGAATACGTTTCTTGAAAAATAAAAAATCCAAAACCTGATGCGTATATAATTCCAACATAACTGAAAATAACTACCTTATTGGCTTCCTCATGTTGATAAGATAAGGTTAAAAATATTTGTCCTATCTGTGTAGTTACTCCAATAAGTATTAACCATAATAACTCTACCCAAGTAGGTATCTGCCAATATCCTAATAAACATATCACCAATACCACAGGAAACGTAAGTAATGGAAAATATAAAACTGTAACAATAGGTCGCTCCGTTTTACCTAACTGCCGTACAAAATTGTAACTTAACCCTGAAATTACTGCCCCTGTTATACCTACCATAAACTGAAAATTCTCTATGCGAACATCAAAACCCTTTACCATAATAATACCTGCAAAAGATAAAGCAAAAAACAGCCATTGAATAGGCAAAAGATGTTCTCTATAAATGTACTTGGCAAGAATAGCCGTCATGATAGGTGCTAAATAATATAACGTCATGGCACTGGCTAATGGCATAGTTTGTAAGGTATATACATAGCAGAATAAAGCTAATGTACCTGTTATTCCTCTGGCGAATAAAAGTTTTGTGTTATTACCAAATATATTTAATCTTTGTTGATACATAACAGGCACGGAAAGCAATAGCTGAATGCCTGCCCTAAACAACATTACTTCGGGAACAGGTAAATGTTTAACAAATTTTATACACACATTCATTATGGCAAACATAAAAGAAGCCGAAAGCATATAAACAATGCCTTTATTGAAGTTCATTTATTGGCAAAACTTTTATTAAGTTATACTTGTGTGGTTTTAAGCAAATATTGATATCGTTCTTGTATTTTATCCTGGGTTAAGTACATAATGCCATTTGTGCCAAATTCTTCTACGCAAAAGCTTGCCATTACACTGCCGTATAATATAGCATGCTTCATAGCATCAAATGAAATATAATGCTGTTGAGAAAGATAACTGAGAAATCCTGCGGCAAAGCAATCTCCTGCACCTGTTGGGTCTATCACGCGGTCAAGTAAAAGTGCTGGGCTATTGAAAAATTCACCTGTTTTAGCAAATAACATAGCGCCATGCTCACCTTTTTTAATCACCAATACCTTAGGTCCTAATTTAAGAATAGCCTCTGCGGCATGCTTTAAATTTTTAACACCACTTAATTGTCTTGCTTCCTCGTCATTGATAACTAATACATCAGTTAGTTTTATGGTTTCTAATAAACTTCTACGTGCAATCTCCATCCAAAAGTTCATAGTATCCATAACTACAAGTTTTGGGCGTCTACCAAGTTTTTGCAGCACTCCCCGCTGAATATCAGGGGCTAAATTACCAAGCATTAGAAATTCTGCTTGCTGATGTATAGGTAATATTTTAGGTTCAAAATTGGCAAGTACATTCAATTCTGTAATGAGTGTATCACGGCTGTTCATATCCTCATGATACTTTCCTGACCAAAAAAAAGACTTTTCATTTTGTTTGATTTCTAACCCATCTACATTGATGTTTCTTTGCTTAAAATCTTCTATCACAGACATAGGAAAATCTCCACCAACTACCCCAACAAGATATACTTGTTTAGAAAAATAACTACTTACAATAGCTATGTAAGTAGCCGCCCCCCCAATAATTTTATCGGTTTTACCAAAAGGTGTTTCAATAGCGTCAAAAGCTACCGAACCTACAACTAAAATACTCATTTTGCAAAAGTAGAAATTTATTTGATTAACTGCTATTGTATAGCAAGATTTTAGGCTTGCGTGAGGCATGCGAAGGGTGTGCGTTAGCACAGTGCGTAGCACCGTAACCAAGTGAAGCCCGTAGCACGCCGACCTGAACCCTGAGCTTGCCGAAGGGTGAAGGACACGCCCAAAAAATATATTAAAGCCATTTTTTACGCTTGAATATAAACAAGGTTAAAGCAGATGAAAGTACCATAAGTAATAATGCAAAAGGATATCCTAGCACCCATTTGAGTTCAGGCATTATATCAAAGTTCATTCCGTATATGCTGGCAATAAGTGTAGGCGGCATAAAAATGACAGAAACTACCGTAAATATCTTAATGACCTTGTTTTGTTCAAGGTTAATTAAACCCAGAACGGTGTTTTGTAAGTATTCTAGACGCTCAAAGTTAAACCTTGCGTGGTCTAACAGCGAACCTATATCTTTTATCATAATCCGTAATTTAGGATATACCTCATCAGGAAAATCATCACTTTTAAGAATAGCAGAAATCACCCGCTGTTTGTCAATGATATTTTCCCGCATAACCATAGTGTTCTCTTGAAACTGTGCAATCTGAAAGAGAGTATCTTCTGCCGCTTGCTGTTGTATATTGATATTCTTGGTAAGATTAGCTACTTCTTTGGCTAGAAGCTCGGTTAAATCAGCATCTAAATCTATACGGAGTTCAAATATGCTTACTAAAACATGATACCCTGTACTATACCAGCGTACCGCACTTTGCATGCGTTTGTAAAGTTCAGCAAAAGTACGAAGTTCGCTGTTTCGGTAAGAAATAAGTACCTGATGCTTAAGAATAAAAGCAACCGTTTCACTAAAATACGTACCATTAGCATTGATAGTCAAAAAGTTACTGATACAAGTAATTTCGGAATCTGTTTCTTCATACCTTGCACTACTCTGAATCTCTTCGGTTTCTTGGCGAGAGTGGAGTTTGGTTTCAAACTTTTGTTCTACCAATAACTGCTCTTCGGGTGTAGGGCGATACAAATCTACCCATATCATATCGGAAAAGGAAATTGTTTGCAAAGCACTAAGCGCAGTACTCTGCATAATTTTATCTCCGTTTTTGTAAGATATGATAATCACAAGAAAGTAAAAAATAAGGTTTGCAAACTTACTAAAAGTCGTGCAAAAATAGGCATTCATTACAAAAAATGATATTAAAACAATGTAAAGAAACCCAACACTGTGTGATACGGTCATTGAGTAGAATAAAGTTCGTACCGAAATGACCATTTTTTTGATAATTTTTATTTACTTTTGCGATACTATAACATAAAAATATGACTTACGGACTATTAAAAGGCAAAAAAGGAATTATTTTTGGTGCATTAGACGAGAGTTCTATTGCATGGAAAGTGGCGGAAAAAGCGTACGCGGAAGGAGCAGAAATTTTACTTACTAACGCTCCTGTAGCCATGCGTTTAGGAAGTATTAAAAATCTTGCAGAGAAGTGCAATACAGAAATAATTCCCGCTGATGCTACGAATTTAGAAGACCTTAAAAAACTTATGGAAAGAGCCAAAGAAAAATTTGGCAAAATTGATTTTATGCTACATTCTATTGGAATGTCCCCGAATATTCGCAAAAATAAGCCTTACAATGATTTAGACTACGATTTTTACAACAAAACCCTTGATGTTTCAGCTATATCCTTACATAAAATGTTGCATGTAGCCGAAAAAACAGAAATCTTAAATCGTGGGGCAAGTATAGTAGCACTTACCTATATTGCGGCACAGCGTATTTTCTCTAAATATTCGGATATGGCAGATGCCAAAGCGCTTTTAGAGTCTATTACTCGTAGCTATGGATACAGATTAGGAAACAGCCTTGGGGTAAGAGTAAATACAGTTTCTCAATCTCCTACTAAAACTACGGCAGGTTCAGGTATTGCAGGTTTTGAAGAGATGTTTAATTATGCGGATAAAATGTCCCCGCTTGGTAACGCTACCGCAGAAGATTGTGCAGATTTTTGTATCATGCTGTTCAGCGACCTTACTCGTAAAGTTACTATGCAAAATCTCTATCATGATGGAGGTTTTAGCATGGTGGGTATTAGTGATGCCATTATAGAAGAGTACATTAAAAACAACAAATAAAATACTTTACCTTATTTTGTAGAGAAACGTCATACCAAAAAGTATGGCGTTTTTTTATGTGTAACTTTATTTACTGTTCATATATTGCGTTCAATATATCTTTGTTATTAAAATGAAGTCCAAGTATTTACTACTAATAGCCTTTTTATTTTTTATGACAACAAAAATACTTGATGCCCAAAACTCCCCTAAACTGAATAATTTGGCATGGTATAGTTTTATTTCTATCGTATCTCACAAAAAATGGTATTGGCAAGCAGAAGTACATGAACGACATTTATTACAACCCATAATACAACACCAGTTTGTAGCAAGATATGCCCTATATAGAGAATTAGGAAATAATTTTTCACTCTGCGCAGGAGTAACCTATCTAGCGCACAACACATTAAAAAACAACATTTTACAAGGTATATTCCCACATACAGAACTTGAACACAGAGAAAAAATAAATAAACTCAATATCACACATAATTACAGATTAGAAATGCGTTTTTTTGATGATAGCAATACATTGAATATAACCACAAATACACAACAAACATTTTATTATCATAATTTGCGCGTCAGGTATAAATTACAGTTGGCTTATCCTATATTGAATATAGACAAAAATAACAAAATATATTTCCGAATATTTGATGAAATTCACTTAAACGCACGGAGCAAACTATCTAATAACGGCTTTAATCATAATCGTTTATACGTAGGATTGAATATAAACACTATAAAAAGTCTAAATACGAATATTGGATTTATGTATTGGATACAACAGTCAGGCAATCAAATTTTTACATACAGAAACATATACTGGATAGGTTTTACACACAGAATAAGTAAATAACAAGGTTATTTTTGTTCATATTTCAAAAGAAATTTACCTTTGTAACTAAAACAGAATACAGCAAGCATGAATGCCAAACTCATTTTTAATTATTTTATGTCTGTACTATATACCGCATGCGGCGTGATACTGATATTTTTGCCTTCACAGCGTACAGATTTGCCTTCTATGTATCAAAATATCCTTGCTTTTATTCTGATAATTTATGGTATTTACAGATTTATCAAAACAAGATATGAAAGCCGTTAAATATATTGTACTATTTTATTTTACATTGTTTTTAGCAAGTTGCGGTAACAACAGTGCTAAAAATAAGGTTCAAAAAGATACTCCTACGTCAGGATTTATTAAAATTGCCGCAGATGAAAGTCTTGCGCCTATTGTCAATGCAGAATTAGAAGTGTTTTTAGCTACTTATTTAGAAGCTCATATTCAGCCTATTTTTAAGGGAGAAACCGAAGTAATCAAAAAAATGGTATCTGATAGCGTACATTCGGTTATTTTAGCCCGAAGTCTATACAAAGAAGAGAAAGATTTTTTTACCCAAAAAAGCCTTATTCCAAAGGAAACTAAAATTGCCACAGATGCTATTGCATTTATTGTACACAAAGAAAACCCTGATTCTGAATTTACGTCTGTTCAGATGCAAGAAATTATGAGTGGCAAAATAACAAAATGGAAACAAATTAACTCAAAAAACCCGTCAGATAGCATTCGTATAGTATTTGATAATCCAAATTCTAGCACCGCAAGATATGTAAAAGAAAAGTTTAACGAGAATAAAGAACTACCCAAAAACTGTTTTGCTGTAAATACAAATGAAGAAGTAATGAATTACATAGAACAGCATAAAAATGCCATTGGTGTAATTGGAGTGAATTGGATAAGTGATATAGATGATACTCAAATACAAAAATTTAGAAAGCGTTTTCATGTAGTAGGTATTATTTCAGAAAAAGACAAAATTGCTTATCAGCCGTATCAGTCTTATATCGCTGATGGTAATTATCCTTATACGCGTGAAGTATATTTTATTTCCACAGAACCGCACAGAGGGCTTGGAACAGGGCTTGGTGCTTTTATTGCCAGCCACAGAGGGCAGAAAGTTGTTCAGAAAGCAGGATTAGTACCTGCTACTATGCCTGTAAGAGTAGTAGAAATAAAAAAGAAATAAAAAAAACTTACAGTATTAAAACTGTAAGTAACGCTAATCCAGATCTATGACGACCTAGTATTCAAGGAGGTTTATATTATTCTCCGGAAGCAAGCGCTTCTGCACCACTAACAATTTCTGTAAGTTCAGTAGTAATAGCGGCTTGTCTTGCACGGTTATAGTTCAGGTTAAGTTGATTAAGCAGTTCAGTAGCATTTTCAGTAGCGGTATCCATAGCGGTCATACGAGAACCTTGTTCTGCCGCGTTAGAGTCCAATAATGCTTTGTAGAACTTTATTTTGAGAGATTTTGGAATTAAATCTTTGATAATTACTTCGGGAGAGGGTTCAAAAATATAGTCTGTATTTGCATTTTGTTTAGTTGTATTTTGAACGACTACTTGTTCTGCTTTGACAGGCAAAAAGGGTTCTACTACACGGAGTTGAGTAACTACGTTTTTAAATTGATTGTATACAATATCCACTACGTCATATTTTTCGTCAGTAAAATACTGCATAATCTCTTCTGCAATACTTACAGTGCTGTCAAAAGAAAGTTTTTGAAAAATACCAGGGTATTGAGCAATTACTTTGTAATTTCTGCGAGTAAAGTAATCTAGACCTTTTTTACCTACACATATCAGGTGAAGATTACCTTTTTCGTACTGTGTTTTATATTTTTCCTGAATAGTCTGCAGGGTAAGTTTGATAATAGCAGAATTAAATGCACCGCACAAGCCTCTGTCTGCGGTTACTACCACTAATAGTACGTTATTTACAGGTCTTTGGGCAAGATAAGGACTTCCTTCTATGGCATCTGCATTTTGGGACAAATTAGCAAGAATTTCCTGCAATTTACTCACATAAGGGCGAATTTTTGTAATATTATCCTGTGCTTTTTTAAACTTGGAAGCGGCAACCATTTTCATGGCTTTGGTAATTTGTTGTGTACTTTTTACCGCTTTAATCCGATTACGAATTTCTTTCAGGTTACCCATGGTGCGAAATAAATAAAAAATTACTGAACTACGATACTTTCAATTAAACTTTGATCTACAAGAATTCTTCCGCAATGTTCACAGAATATAATCTGTTTCATGAGACGTACTTCACTGCGACGCTGAGGAGGTACGGCATTAAAGCATCCACCGCAGGAATCCCGCTGAATAGGTACAACCACTAATCCGTTGCGCATATTTTCGCGTATGCGTTTGTAGCCATTAAGCAGGCGTGGCTCTACTTTTTCCTCAGCTTTTTTTCGGATTTCCATGTAATGGTTTTCTTCTTTTCTTGTACTTTCCAAAATCTGGCTTAATTCATTCTTTTTGACATTGAGTTCAGATTTTTTGGCTGAAATAAGTTTTTTGGTTTCATCTAAAAGTTTTTTATTCTCTTCTGCAGGAATTTTGCTATCTTTAATATGTTTTTCACAAACTTCTATCTCTAATTTCTGTAAATCTATTTCTTTACTGAGAGCATCATATTCACGGTTATTTTTAACGTTAGATTGCTGTTTGGTGTATTTTTCTATTTTAGCCTTTGCTTCCTTGATAGTAATTTCATAATTTTTAACATCACTTTGCAGTTTGTGAAGGTTTTCTTCAATTTTTCTGAATCGGTTTTCTAACCCAATCAGTTCGTCTTCTAAATCTTTTACTTCATTAGGCAAATCTCCGCGGATTTTCTGAATTTCATCAATTTTAGTATCTATGGCTTGCAAATAAGCTAAATGTATGAGTTTTTGCTCTATGGGATTAACAGTTGTTTCCATTGTTTTACTGTAAGAAATGCAAAATTAGAAATATTTTTTTAACTACACAAATCTGCTTCTTGCCATCTTCCGTCCTCTTTGATAAGGTTAATCAATTCATCTAAGGCTTCATGTTCTAGCACTCCTTTTTTTATCATTTCTTTACCTCTCCAGAGGGAAACTACGCCTATTCCTGTGCCTACATAACCATAATCTGCATCTGCCATTTCACCTGGTCCATTGACAATACAACCCATAACAGCAATTTTTACTCCTTTAAGGTGTTCCGTTTTAGCACGTATTTTTGCGGTTACTTCTTGTAAATTAAATAAGGTTCTACCACAGGAAGGACAGGAAATATATTCTGTTTTAGTAATGCGGGTTCGCGCCGCCTGTAATACGTTAAAGGTAGTTTTTACACTATTTTTATTTACTGTTCCTGTAATAAAAATACCATCACATAAGCCGTCGGCTAATAAAGCACCGAGTTCACTGCCTATTTTTACTTGAAAAGTTTCTCTGTCTGTGTTGTCTTCATAGATATACCCAAATATAATAGGATTTTTTAATTCCAATTCCATTAACCTATGTACTACGCGGTGATAATATCTTGCATAATGATTAGATGTATCCTGCAAAAGTAAAACAGCATTGGGATAGTGTGATAGGATTGTAGTATATTCATTGTTCCAAAATATTTTACAATCAGTTATATTAAGAAAGAATATAGGATTTTTAAGCGGAGATATAGGTAAAACATGTTCATTTTCAGGAATAAATGGCAGTGGAGTGTTGAGAGATAAAAATTCATTCCATTGCAGTAAAGGATAACTGTTTTCCTGTTTCAGTCTGCGCCATGTAGAGTAATCATAAATAAATTTTACAGCCATAGGTGGAGTAAAAGTAAGAGGTTTTGTTCCAAGATAAACATAATCTACTGCCATGTCTGCGGTGTTCCATTTATCTGAATTTTCATTATAGGTGTACCCTAATTCTTGCATTAAGACATGATTAAGAATAGATTGTGAAGTATCTGCTATTACACGTGGAACATGAGCGTTCCCTATATTTTCTAATTCTGTAGTTTTTCTACGATTATAGGAATATGGAGTAATAAGGTATTTTTCAGGATATTGGGGGATACTTTTTTGCGGAGGATTATCTTGCAGAGATTTTGCAAACTGTACTAACTTTTTAGCAACAGGCATTTCAAATTCGGGGTCTTCTGTAAGCGATACACGAATGGTGTCCCCGATACCTTCACTAAGCAATGTGCCTATACCTACGGCAGATTTTATTCTTCCGTCATCACCATCACCAGCTTCGGTAACGCCAAGGTGAAGCGGATAATTCCAACCTAATTCATCTATACGTTTAACCAGCAACCGATAGGCTTGTATCATTATCCAAGTATTGCTTGCTTTCATGGAAAGCACTACATTATGGTAGTTATGGTCTACACATACTTGTAAAAATTCCATAGCAGATTCTACCATTCCTTCGGGAGTATCCCCATAGCGGCTTAAAATTCTATCTGATAAAGAACCATGATTTGTACCTATACGCATGGCTGTACCGTATTCTTTGCATATTTTTACCAAAGGCGAAAAACGTTGATAGATACGCTCTATTTCTGCCTGATATTCAGCATCTGTATATTCCAGAACCTCAAATTTTTTCTTGTCTGCATAATTTCCGGGATTAATGCGTACTTTTTCCACAATTCTTGCGGCAAGTTCAGCGGCATTTGGAGTAAAGTGAATATCTGCAATAAGCGGGGTGTTGTACCCGCGTTTTTTTAATTCGGATTTGATATTTTTAAGATTTTCAGCTTCTTTAAGACTTGGTGCTGTAATGCGAACATATTCACATCCTGCTTCAATCATACGAATACTTTGTTCTACGGTAGCTTGGGTATCCATAGTATCTGTGGTAGTCATAGATTGTACGCGTATGGGATATTCTCCCCCGAGAGGAACATCACCAATGTACACTACACGAGATTTTCTACGCTTATATTGGGTTGAAGCCGCATGCGGAAGGGAATTTGCGTTTGTCATACTACACGTTTGAAACACAAAAGTACATTTGAAAGTGCAATATCAGGTATATTTTATGAAAATTTACAATTTTATCATGGATTAGAATAACAAAAAAAATTATCGGCTGATTTTGTAGTAAAACCAGCCGATAGTATTAAAAAGAGCATTCAAGAGCTATTTTTTAGGTTCTTCCTTTTTAGGTTCTTCATTTTCGTTAGGTTTAACGGCTTCTTTTTTGCCTTTACCTTTCAAAAACTCTTCTTTTTTCTTTTTCTCCATTTCTCTATCACGTACATACAGTCTGTATAGACGTTCTCTTTCATTGAAGTTGGTATAGTCAGGGTTTATGCCTATCATACCGTCATAGTTGTAATGTAGAGTGTTGGCAGAATTCTTTTCTGCAAGGGACTGCACATAATGAATAAGATACCATTTGTATAGCTGTGCGCGGTTTGTCTTTTCGTATTCAGGAAGAGAGTCAAACTGTTTTTTAGTGGGGAGTTTTTCTAAAAATCCTTTGACAAGTTCTACATCTTCTTTGGAGAACATTGCTTTACCTTGATTATTCACTGCAGTTGCAAAAGAGTTCAGGAACTCATCAGAAAGAATACTCTTTGTAATTACCATGAAGTTTGCATCAGCATATACAGGCATAGGGCCACCTGCGATACCTGCGGTTAAATGTCTATACAATGACCATGAGTCTCCACCACCTTTGAATATACCATTGTTATAGTTAGCGATTTTGAGTTTTCCGCCCCATGCATCTAAACTTGCATGAAAGCTATATTGGTCTGCGGCTGAACCGTCTGCATGTCCTGCACCGCCATGACACTGCCAGCACTGCTGAATGATATACACGGCACGTCCCATTTTTTCAGTTTCGCGTGTGCGAGCAGGTTCATTTTCAGGTACAATAACCTTTTTACCTGGTTTTTCTTTGGCATAACGGGGTGAGAAAGTTTTAATATAATCAATTACATACCATTTGTCTACATCTGTCATTTTGTAGCCTACGGTATGGTCATGCCATGAAGGCATAGATGAACCTGCAAGACCTTTAACCAAACTGCGATAAATATCCCAATCTAATGGTAAAGAAGAGGCATCAGTAGAGCGAAATTTATAGATACCTTGTTCAAAATAGCGAGCTTTGGGTTTTAAGAATGGGTCTGCGGGTCCGTTAAAGTAAACCATGAATTCGCCTTTACTTTTGTTTTTCTTCATTTGAAGCGTATCCCACCATTCTTTTGGTCTTGGAAGCATACCACGATATTTGAAATAAATGTTTTCTACATTAGGCATGAATATAGCCTGCTTAAACCATGAAAAATCAAACTTCTGGATATTCACTTCTAATTGTTTTAACTTAGTTTCACTCACATACATATCTATATCGCGGAGATAGTATTGTGCATCTAACTTGCGCCCTTTGTTGTTAGGGTCTGGTTCTACATCAGCTACTTTATCTGCAATTACCATTCTGCCATGACAACCTGAGCATTTGTTTTCAAAGATAACTTTACCTTTCGCAATTCTTACGCTGATAGGTTCGGAAGTAATAGCTGTGGGAGTAGCTATTTCTGTACCTGTGGGGACATTGTAGTTTCTCCACTCACCGATGTCTTTACCTAATCTTTGCATGTAGGCAAGCAACGCCGCACCGTCGGCGTTCATTTTAGGCACACGTTCTCCGTCTGCATTAAGTTCTGTACCTTCAAACAGCCATGTAAAAGAAGGCATTAAACTTTGAGGTACAGTATAACGAGGATTATAGAAGTGTGCAATATGCCAATCATCAGTTCTTTTGCCGCCTTCACGTGTCAAATCTGGTCCGATACGGCGAGTACCAAACGTATGAGGTCTATCAAAAGCATACTCCCCTTCTTGCGATACAGGTCCGTAGTAGGCATTTTCATTGATAGTAGGGCGTACAAACTGAGAATGACAGTACCAACATCCTTCCCGCAGATAGACCTTACGACCTCTTGCTTCTAATTCTGTATAAGGATGAGCATAGACCTTTTCACCTTTGTAGTTAATAAGTTCATCAGTTTGAGTACCTTTTAAAAACATAGGTAAAATCAACTGTATTCCTACTGCAAGCAAGAAAAAGCCTACGCCACCTACTAATGCTATTGTTTTAAGTCTTTCTAACATAAATCTTTTCTATTTAGCTTTTATTTACCTTATTTTTGTATAGTTTGTTTTAGTTCAAGTAAATCTTCTATCTCCTTGGTACGTTGTTTAGGCTCTATGAAGTCATCAGTAGGATTAGAAACTTTCTGACCTTTAACAACTGTGAGCACAATATTAATAGCATAAAGTATCTGACTAACATCAGAAAGCCAACCAAAGAAAGTTCTCATTTCCCAGAAATGAACCATAGCAAACATAGAGTCTACAAAATCAATACCTGATGCCCACATCTGACCTTGTAAAGGACCTTGGAAAGTAAGTACTGCAAGCATACCTGTTAAGCCAATTACAGTAAGCCACCAGTGCCAATCTGCAAGTGCTTTGCTGTATAAGCGTCTGCCTGTAATACGAGGAATAACATAGTATCCTCCTGCGGAGATAAATAGAATAAAAGCACCGTAGGTAGCCATGTGTGCATGCCCTACCACAAAGTCTGTAAAGTGTGTTAAATCTTGCACAGCACGAAAAGCCTCTAATGAACCTTGTAGAGAACCTAAGAAGTACCAAAACGCGCCGAGCAATAGAAATCTAACTGCATGATTTTGATTGAATCTTTTCCAGTTACCTGTCATAGTACCGTAGAAATTTTGCGTTACAGTAAGTACAGGCACCATAAGTAACCATGAGGTGGCAATTGCCACGTCTTGTACCCAAATAGGAAGGGGTGCATATAAATAGTGATGCGCACCTACAAATGGATATACTAATGCAATTGTCCAAAATCCTATCAGAGAAAGTTTATGACTATACAGTGGTCTTTGTGCTGTAAGAGGTAGAAAATAATAAATAGTAGCAATACCACCAGGAGTAATAAGAAGCCCTACGGTATAATGTAAATAAGCACCATGCAGGTTCATGTTATCTATACCTGTAGTAAAATTTGGAATAATCACATAACCTAGCACAAGGTTCATAGATGCCCATATCACACACACGGATAGATACCATAGCGTTACATACATTTTCTCTTCTTTACGAGTAATAATAGTAGTTAATACTGTTACAGCAAACATTACAAATGCTACAAATAGAGGAATAGATGCGTAAGGACCTAAATCTGCTACTTCAATGCCTGTGTTATCTCCTATCATTACAGAAATAAAACCAACAATTAAAGCTAAATTCCATAGGATAAAAATACCCCAGCCCATTCTTGGTCCGAATGCCATACGTCTCCCTGTGAGTTTGGGTACCATGTAGTAAGCTAAACCCATAAGGAACGTACCAAAGCCTGCTAGTGCCATACCAGAGGTATGTACAGCACGAAATCTGCCAAAGTGCGTCCACATAGAGTGTCCGAACCAAGGCGCATGAAACTTCATAGCTAAGAACCAGCCCGCCGCTTGCACAATTCCCAGCCATACTGCGGCAGTAACCACAAAAGCAAGCACTATAGGTCCGTCTATCAGTTTTACCTGAGGTAAATCCGCAAATACTGACGAGAGTGTGCCTGAGTTTGTTTTCTGCTCTTTGATATCTGTTTTAATAAATGCTTTTACTGTACTCATAATGAAATAATAAATTTTTGTTTCTTATCTGCCTGCAATTTCAAAGTTTAACTCTGTTTTAGCGCCTGGTTTAATTTCAATTTCTTTCTCTACTACATAAGGAGGCTCAAAAGTATAAGAATAATCTCCATTATCTTTTTTCTCTTTACTAGCAATTTTATAGCCTTCATGCCATGCACGAATTTTATATTTACCAGGAGGAATATCTTTGATTTCAAAGTTTCCGTTATTGTCTGTAAGTGCATTGTAAGGGTGATTTACACCAATAAAATAAGCATTCATCCAAGTGTGTCCTGCATCACATACCATAGGGAAAATACCAGTTTGAGTAATTTCTTTTACAATTTCCTGGTCTTTCAAAGGCATAGCTTCATTAAATAAGTTATTGGACTTTCCTTCGTCTGAATAGGCATGTACGTTATGTAGAATAGGGTCGCTATTTTTAAGTTTAGCTTTTGCACCTACAGTTACCAACTGAATGTGAGGATTGTAAAAACAACCTTTCTGGTCAAGCACAACGTCTTTTTTCTCAGGCGCTTTACCTTTGGAAATATTCACGATAGAAATCCATGTATTTGCTAGACCGTTGCCAGGACCTACCACAATTCTGTCTGATTTAATTTTTCCACCTTTGACACCACATTTGTCTGCGTCTTTAACTACTACAAAATCTTCTACAGAAGGATCACCCTTAAAGGTAACTTTACCCGAGAGTGAACCACCATTTTTAACTTCTTCAATGGTATAGTCCCCAGCTACAATTTCAGTAGTACCTCCATCGCCGCCTGTATTTTCTGAACCACCTTTTTTCTCACCCTTATTTTCTAATGCTGTTTTAAGAGAATCTGCGTTACCTGTAACCAGAGGTTCTCTTACTGTTTTGCTTTTACAAGCAACAAGACTAACTAAACTAACTGCGATTGCGAAATTGATTATATTTTTCATGTTTAATAACAAAAATTGATTTTACATTGCTTCATTTATGTTTCACTGAACGGGCAGAAGCGTACCCGCTCAGTGCTTTTATATACTATCGGTTACGTTTATTCGGTTGTTTTTTAGGCTGAGAATTTTTATCATTAGCTTTAGCCATATCAGCGTTATTCATATAGAACAAATAGTCTCTGATAGCTTCACCTTGATATCTTGCCATAGCTTTTTGGTCCATTCCGAGTTTTGCGAGATTACTGTCTGGTACAGCTGTCATGGTATACCCTTCGCCGAAATAATTAGGCATATTTACACCAGGCATGAGACTTGCGGGCCAACCTATCCATTCGTAGATATATTGTGGCTTTAAGCGTTCGTAAGCCATGCCTAAGTTAGGGGCAAGTTTTCCTGCTTTGGTTTGTTCTTCCATAGAAGGTCCGTTGATGTAATGACAACTTACACACTGGAATTTCTCAAAGAGCGCTTTACCCATAGCGACTTTCTCAGGAGTAGTCTGTACATTTTTGTAGTTTTCATAGTTTACGTGTTTTTTCTTGATAGCAAGGAAGTAGCGAAGCGCGTAACCCCATTCTTCGTCAGAGTGTTGGAAAGAAGGCATACGTACCTTAATCCAGGGTCTTATCCCATGTCCATCAAGTTTTGGATTATTAAAGAATTTGAGCAACCAGTCTTCCTGTGTTTTGATACCTTGATGCGTTAATAGAGGAGGTCTGTTAGCGGGTTCAGTGATTTGTTGGTGAATATAAGCTCCTTTGTAATCCTCAATCTGATGACAGCCGATACAGTTGTTATCTCTTACGAAATACTGACCTGCATCATAATTGGCAGTAAGGTCATCATAATGAGGCTGGTACTGTGGGCTAACCTTACGGTTTGTCCAACCCTTGATAGCCACAGCAATAGCTTCTACTTCTGTTTCATTAAGACCAAAGTTAGGCATCATAAGTGGAATACGGTTTGTAGAATACTGTCTTGGGTCACGTATTTTACCTTTAATCCAGCCTTCCCAAGTGTGTCCTACATTATAGTGGTCTCCACGTACTGTGTTTCCAAAGTCAAACTCGTGAGAAGTTTTATCTGCTTCTTCGGTTAGAGATACGCTTACGTTAGTGAGCTTGTTAATGTCTTCACGGATATTGTGGCATCCATAACAACCCAGCATTTTAACCATTTTCTCGCCGTTAGCAATGTTGTTAGCGTCTTTTAATGCCGCCATATCCACAGGCTTGAATTTTTGTTTATCAGACTTTTTGAGCGTCATTAAATACGCTGTAATATCTGATGCTTCTTGCTCTGTTAAGCGCAAACTTGGCATTTTAGTTTCAGAATAATAATGTTTTGGATTGATTAACCAATCAAATAACCAGTCCTCATTTACTTTTGTACCCACTTTGTTTAGGTTAGGTCCAAAGCCTGCACCTTCACGTAAAGCAGGAGTTTTGGAGATAGCCGCCCAGTCCACTTTGTCTACACTGTGGCAACCTGTACAACCAATTTGAAGCGTTAGAGATTTTCCGTTAGCTACATCGCCTTTACCAGGATATTTAAGCGGTTTGTAAGTGGTGTCTTTATCTGTTAAACTGCTAAGAAATGCGGTGATATTACGTGCATCTATTTCTTCCAGATAGAAATTAGGCATTTTGGTGTGGGGATAAAAATCCTTCGGATTAAGTAACCAGTTGTACACAAATTCAGGGTTATCTTTTTTCATTACATAGGCAAGGCTTGGACCCACTTTGCGTACAGGATATTTTTCCTGATTAGGAAGTGCATGGCATCCGTTACAACCAAGGTCAAATACGAGTTTTTTACCAAGGGAAACCGTTTCACCCATAGGTAGGTTAATTGCTGTGCTATGACAGCTCTGACACCCTGATTCTACAAATTTACCTTGTACCAAAGGTCTTTCCCAATGATGGTCATAGTCAGGTTCTCCGTGGCGAGAGTGTGCATGAGAGGCTTTCAAAGCTCTACCCTGACCTGCATGGCAGCTGGTACAACCTATTTTCTCAATATTGTGTACCTTCATAATTTCAGGACTGTGATATTGCAAGGGGTCTTTACGGATAGCGAGTTTATTACCGGATACTTTCACTTTACCTTTGTTATGTTTAGCTACTTCTTCAAGGATTTTTTTCTGTTCTTCGGGTTTTTTGGCTTTGTATTCATCTGAACTTACTTCTGTGTGGAACTTCCAGTGCATTTCGGCAAACTCTTCATAAGTAACTTCCTTAAATTGACCTTTATAGTATTTTTCGCTGAATAAAGAGTCATTCCAAGCGGCATGACAACTTTGGCAACGGTCTACGTCCATGTTGTACTCTCCGAAGTTATTGGTGCTGTAGTTACGCATAATTACCTGATGCACCTTTACTTTTTTCTCATTATAGGCTTTTTTGGCAGTTTCTATGGCTACTAATTTGCCTTTCAGGCTTTCAATCTTGGCGTCAAGTTCATTGATGATTTTTTCGTACTTATCTAACTCTGCTTTTTTTTCATCACGTTTTTTGCGTGTTTCTTCTACCTGTTTGGTCTTGCCTTCTATCTGAACTTTATAGTTATCTAATTTAGCCTTAATTTTATTGGCTGTACCAAAATCATTCTTTTTAAGCGCTTCGGTATATACGTAGTAATCCTGAGAGTCATAAGCCTTGATATCTGCCAGTTCTTTGCTAAATTCACGCAACTGGGTAGCTAATTTGAAATAGTCATCTGAAAGTTTTACATACGCAGGATATTTGCGCAAAGAGTCTTTAGCACGGGCTTTTGCACTTTCTAACTCTGCTAATCTTTTACGAAATGCTTCACCGTTTTTGATTTCTACAGCGTTACGAAGAGAGTCTGCAATTTTTAATCCTGTGGCTTTGTATTCGTTTGTCCACTTTTTCCATGGACGACGTTCTCTACCTGAAAATTCATTAAAAGCCGCGTAAACAGTAGATAAAAAAAGTAAACCTGAGAAAAGCATGTATACTGTAGCATAATTACGCGTTTCTACAGGGTCCTTGGCAAGTCCACGGATATTACGCCAGCTCATTTCCTTCATAGCAATCTTGACATCAGTACCTAACTGAGCAAGACTTTCGCGAATGTTGTTTCCGATATTTTTGAAAAATGTCTTCATATTACTGTTTTGTTCTCCTTTCTGTTAAAAGTTAATCCATGGGGTTGAAAGCACATATTTTACATCTAATGAAAGTCGTAAAATAATTTTGATAGGCATTGTCATACAGGTAAGCACAAAAAACGAAACTGTACCGTAACGAAGTGGTCCTAATTTTTTAACAATATCTTTGTCTTTTGTAGCACGAGGAAGCACTACTTTTCTCAAGAGAATATCACCACCAACATAATAACCCACAATGGAAGCCAAACCAATAACCACATGCCCTATATTCATAGAACCGTCTACGTTCTTGGCAGGAAACTTGCCAAAAAGTTCAGGCCAGTCCCTGCTGTTTGCCGCAACCACTTTATGAGCGTCCCACTCTTCCCAAGGGAAAAAGAAGTTCCATCCTGGTCCTCGTAACAACGTACCCAAAATTATCAGAAATACCCACAAGATTAAGAAACCGAACAGGAAAAAACCAATAGCAAAACGGCGTTCTTTCCATGTATAGTACCCGTTTCCTTTTGGATTTATATCCACGTAAGGAATAGCCATCAGACCTGCTTGGATTAAAAACGGAAATACTATTCCTGCTAACCATGGGTCAAAATATACCAACATTTCCTGCAAACCAAGGAAGTACCAGGGGGCTTTTGACGGGTTAGGTGTCCTGCCCGGATTAGCGGGTTCTTCCAACGGTGCATCAATACCTACACTCCAAACTGTAAGAATAAGAATAACTACAACAGAGGTAAGAAACTCGATTCTTACCAGATATGGCCATACTTGTACACGGTCAGTCATACTGGCTTCAATAGGCGTACCTAAACGGTCATTACGCGTAGCTTTACGCATAGACTGCCATGTATAGAATATTACTAGCCCTAACATACCAATAATAGGTACATTGTCAGGTAATGAAACTAAATGCCAAAAATTCTTTAAACCTTCTTGCATAATAAAATTAGTTTGATTTTATGATTAGATGATAAATGATTTTAATGATGATGGTCGTTATTGTTATGATTGTTGTTATGGTCAGGATTGTCATGATGCTCATCATGAGAATGAGAGTCGTCCCCACCTTTGATATTTTGCTCAGCCGCCTGGTCAATAGCGTTAATCAGATTAGAAAGTTTCTTACTTGTTTTTTGTTTAAGAGTATCCAAGTCTTTTTTAACTACTTCCTTAAAACTTTCCTCTCCTTCTACTTGCTTAAAGCCTTCAACGTATTCATATTTAGGTAAATGCTCTACCACCGAAACTTTAAGTTTGCTTGCGTCTGTAACAGCTTTATTAAATTCAATCATTGGGGGACCTGATATACCGCCATCTTTACGAATACGCCAGAAATGTACCGCCAAAAGTACTGCGGTTACAATGGGTAAAAATACAGTATGTAATACATAGAAACGTAATAGTGTAGGTGCGCCTACTTCTGTACCACCAAGTAAAATAAAGCGAACGTCTGCATCAGGAGCACCACCAAAACCTACCAACTGATGAAATTCAGGTGCAAAAGGTCCTGCGTGTCCTAAGAAAGGTACGGCACGTGCCATGTTAGAACCTACGGTAATAGCCCATATTGCTAACTGGTCCCAAGGTAAAAGATAACCTGTAAATGATAACGCAAGCGTTAAAACCAGCAGGTTAACACCAATTACCCAATTAAATTCACGGGGAGGTTTATATGAACCTGTTAAAAACACTCTATACATGTGTAGCATTACACAAATAACCATAGAGTGTGCCGCCCAGCGGTGCATATTACGTATGAAAGCACCGAAAGGAACATCATGCATAAGTTGTTTCATGTCATTATAGGCGTACTCAGAGGTAGGTCTATAATAGAACATAAGCAATATACCAGTCACAGCAGTTACGATAAAAAGTAATAACGTAATTCCACCCATGCCCCATGTATAGCCCACGTCTATGGCGTGCCTGCTTACACGTGTAGGGTGCAAGTGAAGAAACACATTATTAACAATTTGTAAAGCACGATTGCGTTTGTTGTCTTTGTAGTCATGGCGGAATATAGAAGTATAGATTTGTCCTTCATAAAACTGCTGTGCCAAATCTTTTTTACCTCCGTCTGCCTTAACTACTTGTCTTTTATTAGGTACTTTAATGATGTCTGACATATTTTTTTTAGTTATTGTTAAAAGTTTTTAATTAAATGATTTCAGATTATCCTTTATATGGTAAAAATGCGCCTGGTTGATCCCATTGTCCTTTTTCTCCAAGAAAAACAATAGCTTTATTGATACTGATTTGCCCGTCGCTTTCCAAAGTAATTTTAAATCTTTCCAAAGGTCTTGGTGCAGGTCCTTCAAAATTTACAGCTGTTTCCTTAGGGTCAGCCATAATTCCATAGAAGCCGCTTCCGTGACAAGGACATTTAAACTTGTTTTCAGCAGGAAGCCATCTTGGTGTACAACCCAAATGCGTACATACAGTACTTTGTGCAATAAACCCATCTTTGGTACGGATAATCCATACTTTTTGAGTGGATTTAAACCGCTCATCTACTGTACCAGGTGTGTACTCACTTGGAAAACCCGCTTTAAACGATTTTGAAGGCTCATAAATAGCACGGTTAAACAAGCCTCTTACAGAACCGAAAACAAACAAACCAAAGTAACCAAAAAATGCACCCCAAGCTATTTTGCTCAAGAAACTTCTCCGATTACCAAAGTATAAATGTTTGTCTTCTTCCACCACTTTTTTTGTAGATGCAGAATTTTCTGCTTTTACTACTTCCTGTGTATTTCCTGCCATATTATATTTTATTTTTATGTTGATTATTCTCCGCTTAAATTACCTGCTGTTAATAAAACCCCACGCTCCGCAATCTCTTCATCTTCCAGAATCGCTTCTTCAGGCACTAATTCTCTATTAAACATCTGAATTACGTCCCAAGGGCAAGGCTTGGCACACCATGCACAGCCCGTACACTGCAACAAATCTACCTGACAAATAGATGACACCATGGGGTCATCTGAAAACGGATTAGGTACTTTGATGATTGCATCAAATTCGCAGAATTCCATGCACACCATACAGCCTGTACAACCCGTAGCGTCTATTACTGCTACTCTTTTTGATAATCTGTCTATTTTACTCATAATCAATAAATTTAAATTGTTTTGAAACTTTTTGCTTATTCTAAAATCTTCCTACTCATGCAAATTACTATATCATTTTTCAAATATCAAAACTTACTTTACATTTTATATAACATTTTTTGTGTGTTAGAGTTCTCTATTTTCAATAAAAATTGAAAATTGATGCAGGTGCGAAAATACAAAAAATATGATACTTGTCAAATTATTTTTTATTTTCTTAATAAATAAACATAGTTCTTAATTAAAGTAAGCACTTACATAACAATAATAGTCAAATAAAAACACTAAATAACAGTACAATCCGCGCATTGTGAGATTGCACCTTATTACACGAGAAACTTTATTAAAGCCAACACTGGGTTTTACATAAAATATAATTATGATATGTATATTTTTTTTTAATGTTAGAACATTTGTTTGGTGATAAATTTTTTTTTTATTTGCATTATGAAACATCTTAAAATCTTGTTAGTCATTGTACTAACCTTCATGGCATTGAACACCAACTATGCGGCATCTGTGGTAAATACCACCTCTCCAACCTCCGAAGTTTGGCACACTATTCCAAAAAATGAGGTAAAAAAAGAAAAACTGCACAAAAAAGATAAAAAGCAGGCTTTTAAAAAACTGCTAGAGACTGGTGATGGAAGTGGATATAACATTGCTGGTTTCGTATTAGGTTTAGTAGGATTATCTCTTTGCTGGGTACCATACTTGGGTTTAGCCTTATGTATAGGAGCTATTGTATTCGGAGGCATAGGTCTTAAAAAGAAATTGAGAGGACTTGGTATTGCAGGACTTGTCATGGGAATTATAGGAATAATTCCTGCTATAATTATTACGTTATTATTTGCATAAAGTGTTTGTTTCTAACAAATTGTGTTAGCAAATGAAACCTTAACATAAAAAATAAAGTCAAAAATATTTTTGTAGAAACAAAATCATTCTTAATTTTAGAACATGAAACATCTTAAAATCTTGTTAGCCCTCGTACTAACTTTGGTGTCATTGAACATCAACTATGCGGCATCTGTGGTAAATACCACCTCTCCAACCTCCGAAGTTTGGCACACTATTCCAAAAAATGAGGTAAAAAAAGAAAAATCAACAAAAAAAATCCAAAAGAAAAATCTGTCTAAAAAACAACTACTGAAAAAAATGCTGGGTAGCGGTGGTATGTCTTCTTTATTAGCTATTCTATTGTGTATATTTCTCGCACCACTTTCTTTCTTATGGGTAGGAATATATACAGGTTGGGAAGGTTCTGCATGGCTTATCACACTCATACTCACACTTCTATTTATAATACCCGCAGTTATTTACGGAATAATTGTTATTCTATCTAAATAAACAACTCTTTCACCCTTCTTCTTAATCAGATAAAGCTATAAACTAACTACATGTTTATAGCTTTATTACTTATAAGGATAGCTACATATCTTATTTTGTCGTTACTTTGCACGGCTTATGCTACCCAATCACCCGATATTTAAGATTATTCAAGAATCTGCATCAGAATTACATCAGCGCGTATATGTAGTAGGCGGTTATGTAAGAGATTTGCTATTAAAAAGAGAAAAAAAAGACATGGATTTTGTTACCATAGGAAGTGGAATAGAATTAGCCAAAAAAGTAGCCAAAAAACTAAACGTTCAGGTTAATATATTCAAAAACTTCGGTACGGCTATGCTCAAATATCAGGATTTAGAACTGGAATTTGTAGGTGCAAGAAAAGAAAGCTACCGAACAGAATCCCGAAAACCTATTATAGAAAACGGCACATTAGAAGAGGATTTAACCCGCAGAGATTTTACTATTAATGCATTAGCTATTGACCTTAAAAGTCACGAACTTATTGACCTATTTGACGGCAAAAACCATTTAGAACAAAAAATTCTCAAAACCCCCACAGATGCTAATATCACTTTTTCTGATGACCCTCTCCGTATGATGCGCGCTGCACGTTTTGCCACTCAACTTGAATTTGAAATAGATGAAACCGCATTACAAGCAATGAAAAACAATGCAGAACGCATTCATATTGTTTCTATGGAACGCATCATTGTAGAGCTTAATAAAATAATAGAAGCACAAAAACCCTCCATAGGATTTAAGCATCTATTTAATACAGGCATTTTACATCATATTTTTCCTGAACTAGTACGCTTACATGGCGTGGAAAAAATAGAAAATAACTCTCATAAAGATAATTTTTATCACACTTTGCAAGTATTAGACAACGTAGCAAAAGTAAGCAATAACTTATGGCTACGATGGGTGGCTTTGCTACATGATATTGCCAAACCTGATACCAAAAAATTCATAGAAGAACAAGGCTGGACCTTTCACGGACACGAAGAACTCAGTGCAAGAAAAGTCCCTAAAATATTCAAACGCCTAAAACTCCCGCTTGACGAACGTATGCAATATGTACAAAAATTAGTGCGTCTGCATGCACGACCTATTGCATTAGTAGAAGAAAACGTTACAGATAGCGCTGTAAGAAGGTTATTATTTGAAGCAGGAAATGACATAGATGACCTTATTACTTTTTGTAAATGTGATATTACTACCCGCGACAAACGCAAATTAGGAAAGTACCTTAAAAACTTTGAATATGTAGAAAAACGAATACAGGAAGTAGAACAAGCAGATAAACTCCGTAATTGGCAACCTCCCATTTCAGGAGATATTATTATGCAAACCTTCGGACTTAAACCCTGCGCACATATAGGAACTATCAAAAATGCTATCCGAGAAGCTATTTTAGAAGGTACTATTAAAAATGACTATAACGAAGCCTATAACTTTATGCTTGAATTTGCCAAAAAAGAACTTAACTTACTACCTACTTAAAGAATATCATTGCCCAAATAAAAATACCGGGGTTATCTAAATAAAAATCCATTTTTCCAAATAGAATGCAGAAAAAATCTAGTATTATATGGATATACAGAAAAAAAGCTAATACAAAATATAGCAGACTTAACAAAAAACCTGACCTGTCACTTGTTCCAAGATACCATCTATGTACAGCAAACCACCCTAGAAAAAGACACAATAACAAAGCTACAACACGGCTTTTTTCACCCAAACGCTTATGAGTTTTTTTTATTTTATCTTGTTTTTTTATCTCTTTTTTAGGTACAAACGATGTATGTGTAGATACAGTAAAGTTTCCACCTGCCATAGATAGTGAATACATCATCATTATGCTTATAATCAATAAAAACAAACGCTTCATGCAACAAAATTAACATAAATTCAAAAATAAACCTAATAAAACCCTATACTTCTTCTATTTCTCTCAAATCCACAGGGACAACCTTACTTACCCCAAGTTCTGCCATAGTTACCCCGTATATTACAGGTATATAAGACATAGTGCGTTTATTGTGCGTTACAATAATAAACTGCGAATTATGACTGAATTTTTTAATCAGTTGATTAAACTTATCTACATTAGTATCATCAAGGGGGGCGTCTACTTCGTCAAAAATACAGAATGGCGCAGGTTTAAGCAGATAAATAGCAAACAATAATGCTGTAGCAGTAAGCGTTTTTTCTCCCCCCGAAAGTTGATTTACACTTTGTGGTTTTTTACCTTTGGGTTTGGCAATCACGTTAATACGGCTTTCCAAAGGAAATAAAGGGTCTTCCAAAACTAAATCGCAATCATCTCCCTCAGCAAAAAGACTTCTGAATACCTGAATAAAATTATCCCGAATACGATTAAAACATTCTAAAAACTGCGTTTTTGCGGCTTCATCTATCTCTTCAATCGTTTTAAGTAAGTCTTGTTTAGCTTGAATAAGGTCATCACGTTGCTGTGAAATAAAATCATATCTTTTTTTAACTTCTTCATAGGCTTCCATAGCCGCATGGTTAATATCTGATGTGCGGGAAAGACGTTCTTTGAGTTGTTGTAGTTCTAGTTCTAATTTAGCTTTCATAGCATCATCATCTATGGAACGATAGCGTTCAGGGGGTAATTGCATAATGTTATTTGCCGCAAGTTTCATATTTTCATACTCTTGCATAATTTCAATATCAAATTCTATTTTCATGCGTTCTTTTACATTGTTGATATTCGTCTGAATTTCTACAATACGTTGTTGAAACTCACTTTTAATTTTTGCGGCAATATCTTTCTGATTACGTTTTTCACGGATAACTTTTTCCTGTTCTAAAATAGCATTTTTTTCTGTAAAAAAGATACGCTCCTGTTCGTTCAGGTCATTTTCTATCGTATCTCGCTCAATGTACAGTGTTTTAAGGTCTTCCTCTCCTTCCATGCTGGTATTTTGCATGAGTTCTATCTGAACTTGTATTTCCTGTACAAACTCTTCATTTTTTTGAATATTCTGCGTCAAATTCTGAATTTGTAGGGTTAAGTTTTGAATATCCTTTTCTTTACTTTCTATAAGATGTTTTTGCTGTAAATGTTCTATGTGCAAGTTATTATAGACTTGTAAAGCTTCATTGTGCTTTTTTTGAATTTGCTCATACTCTTGTTGGGCTTCTTGATAGGCATCTATGGCAATATCCATAGCAATTTTGAGTTCAGGTAAGGTGTTTTGTAATTCTTGTATTTCTTGCTCAATACCTTTTTTCTGGTTTTGAACAGCTGTTTTTCTATCTTGATTTTGCGTAATGATATTCAAAAACTCCTCATGGCGCGTTTTGAAACGGTTCATTTCATTGAGTTTATGTTGATATTCCTGATTAGCATTCCGAATCTCGTGTCCATAGTTAATTTGTTGAAGTTGTTTAAGTTTATCTTGTAAAGTGTTAATTTCTTGTTGTACAAAATCTACTTCTGCTTGCAAGCCCTGAATTTCTATAGCAAGATTTTTTACTTCTTGTTCTCTGCCAATTCTTTTACCTTCTAATACGCTTACTGCGCCCCCGCGCACATGAAAGGTTCTTTGAATAATTTTACCTGATATAGTTACAAAAACTTGTTTAGATTGCTGAATAACTTCATCATACAACATCTCGTCAGCAATGATATACACATCTTTAAGCAAATAATACAACAAATCTTGATAGATAGGTTCAGTAGTTTGTACTATGCTAAACGCAGAAACAGCACTTTCTATTGGTTCAATCTTGTAATCTGTATTTTTAGGTAAATCTTTGAGAGAAAAAAAACCTGCTTTACCTTGTTCTTTCTCTTGTAATAAATTGATAGATTGCCATATTACAGATTTATTTGGCACAATATAATAATTCAAATACTGCGCAAGTACGTTTTCTAATGCCGCTTTATAGGGTTCTTCTACACGGATAACTTCACTAAGCAAAGGCGAAGGCGCAAGATGTGTTGCATTTTTTTTAAGGAATTTTACACTTTCAGGAAAACCTTCTAAATTATCTACCATGCTTTTAAGCAGGTGATATTCGCTAGTTTTGGCATCTAACTCCCGCTGTTTCTGATAAGCAGACTGTTGTTTTTGATAAATATCTTGTTGTAGTTTGGCTTTCTGAGCATTAAGTTCATCTTCTTTTTTATAGAGTTCTTGAATCGTGTTTTTACAAATATCCAATTCCTGTTCTAATTGAATAAGTTTTTCGGTAAAAGAGGATATTTCATCTTCTTTCTCAGACGTAGACATTTCTAACCGCTGAATTTCAGCATCTATAGTTTTGAGCTCTACTTCGGCAATTTCTATTCGTTTTTCTAAACCCTGAATTTCGTTACGGGCAGTTTCTTGTGCTTTATGGGTATCATTTACTTTATTTTTAAGGGCATCTGTTTGTAATTTTATCTCAATGGTATGTTGTTGTTGTTGAGAAAGTTCTTCGGTAAGTTCATCAAATTGTAAGTTAAGTGAGATAAGTTCTTCTTGCGCAGTAGCCAACTGTTCTTGTGCAGTGTTTAATTGATGTTTATATTCATCATTTTGAAGCAAATAGCGTCTTTGGTCAATATGAAGTTGATTTAATCTTTGTTGGTCTAATTTGCGCTCGCTTTCTTTATGAATAATGATATTGCGCAGGTCTGCAAGATGTTTGCGTATAACAGTAAGACTTTGTTCTTTATCTAATAATTCAAGTTTTTGCTGTTCTGACTGTGCTTCCAACTGTGCGATTTCGGTTTCTATGACCGTAATTTTATCATCTTCGGTATCTTGTTTTTTAAGAATCTCAGCTAATTTTGCATCTAACTGAATAAATTTATGCAAAGCTAAACGAATACTGAGTTCCTTATAACGCTCTTTCTGTTCGTAGTATTGTTTAGTTTTAGCCGCCTGACGTTCCAACTGTTTCATATTTTGCTCAATTTCAGCAAGAATGTCCTCTACGCGGGTAAGGTCTTGTTCTGTATCCGATATTTTTTTCAGCGTTTCTTTACGGCGGACTTTATATTTGGCTACTCCTGCGGCTTCCTCAAACATGGTTTTACGAGCATTTTCTTTGTCTTCCAGAATATCCTTGACCATGTTCAGTTCAATAATAGAATAGCTATCTGTGCCTATACCTGTATCTAAAAAAAGATGGTGAATATCCTTTAAACGGCAGGGAACACCATTGAGATAATATTCACTTTCACCTGAACGGTACAGCTTGCGGGTAATGGCAACCGTAGTGTATTCCATAGGTAACAGCCCACGGTTGTTTTCAAAAGTAATGGTAGCTTCTGCCAAAGAAACCATTTTACGGTTTTTTGTACCGTTGAATATAACGTCTGTCATGCTTTCTACGCGTAAGACACGAGTGCGTTGCTCTCCCAGTACCCAGCGTATAGCATCTATCACATTGGACTTTCCACAACCATTAGGGCCTACAATGCCCGTAACGCCTTGGTCAAAGTTAATCGTTAATTTATCAGCAAAGGTTTTAAATCCTTGAACCTGCAAACTCTTTAATAACACAGTGCAAAAATAAAACGAATTTTGCAAATGATGTGCGTTCTATACTGTGATAAATAAAAGTTTTGTACTTAACCAAAAATAATTTTAGTATGAAAAATATCAAAAAACCTTATTCGTTCATTGAGCGTGGTTCGGCTATATGCTTACCAACCGAAGCCGAAATGCAAATAATGTTAAGTACATACATTTGAGTTACACACCAACCTTATGCATAACAGTGTAAGCAAAACATGGAAAAAACGCCTAAAAATTACCTACCAGAACCTAAAAAGTTACAAAATATCAAAAAATGTTGCTTTATGCTTGACAGTTCAAGTATGTTTTATATTTTTGCAAAAAGTTAAAATAAAAACGCTGTACTAATGTACAGCGTAACCACCAAATCAAATCATAAAACCAATGAAACTACCTACTTCATTGAATAACAAAGTTTATGCCATTTAGTTCAATGTTGTAGGTGCTTTTTGTTTTCAATAAGTTTATATTGTTTTTTCAGGGATAAAACCTATTTTTGCAAAAGTGAAAGCAATAACCCTGTTTTTGTTAGGCTGTTTTATGATGGTGCATACCGAATTGCACGAACTTTTTACTGTTCCTGCATTGGTTATTCATTATATCAGTCATAAAAAAGAAAACCCTAAACAAAATATTTTTGATTTCTTGGCAGAACACTATTCCACAGAAGCAGACCATTCTCACCCCGAAGAACATAAAAAACTCCCTTTCAAACATGACAAAATCATAAACAATATCTTGCTGACTGTTTTACATAATTTTAACCTTGCCTTTAATTACTATCTTACAGCAAAAATAGCCATTTTTATTATTCATACAGCTAATTTACCTAATTTCATGGTGGGTAAAGGAATATGGCAACCCCCAAAAATGTAGTGTATTTTTTAAGACCCTTGTAATACATGCTCGCATTCATGCGTCTGTAAAAATATTCATGTTTTATCTTTCTTAGTTCTTATAACCTTGCAAAAGGATTATCTAATCTGCCAATTCCTAAATTGTAAAATACTAATTCCCATCATGTTATCCAAAATCATAGAATTTTCTGTAAAAAACAAATTGTTAGTTATTGTAGGAGTACTTGGACTGATTCTGTACGGAAGCTACGAACTGACCAAACTCCCCATAGATGCTGTACCTGATATTACTAATAATCAAGTACAGATAATTACGGTAGCCCCCGCTTTTGGCGCCCCAGACATAGAACGTTTAATTACTTTTCCCGTAGAACAAAACTGCCGCAATATCCCGAATATTGTAGAAATGCGAAGTTTCTCACGTTTTGGTTTATCTTTGGTTACTATTGTATTCAGTGATGATACAGATATTTACTGGGCAAGGCAACAAGTTAATGAAAGATTAAAATCTGCTCAAAAAGAAATTCCTGACGGCATAGGTACGCCTGAACTCGCACCCGTAACTACAGGATTAGGCGAAATTTATCAATATCTTGTAAAACCCAAAAAGGGTTATGAAAACAAATACTCTCTCACAGATTTGCGTACTGTTCAAGATTGGATAGTCAAAAGACAATTAGCAGGTATAAAAGGTGTAGCTGATGTGAGTAGTTTTGGTGGTTTAGTCAAACAATACGAAATTGCTATTGAACCCCAAAAATTAAATGCTTATCAACTCTCTATCAGTGATATTTTTGAAGCATTGCATAAAAATAACGAAAACACTGGTGGTGCATACATAGAAAAAAATAACACGGTTTTATTTATCAGAACAGAAGGTTTAGTAAAGTCTGTAGATGAAATAAAGCAAATTGTAATCAAAAATACGCAAGAAGGAATACCTGTTTTAATTAGAGATGTTGCAGAAGTAAAAATAGAAAATGCTATACGATATGGTGCATTATCTTACAACAATGAGAGTGAAGTAGCAGGTGGCATTGTGATGATGCTCAAAGGAGAAAATAGCAGTCAAGTAATCAAAAATGTAAAAAAACGCATAAACGAAATACAAAATAATCTGCCTAAAGGTTTAGAAATTGTACCTTACTTGGACAGAACAAAAATGGTTAACGCCGCTATTCATACGGTATCCACAAATTTAATGGAAGGCGCATTGATTGTAGTATTTGTACTAGTATTGTTTCTAGGCAATTTAAGGGCAGGGATAATTGTAGCTTCGGTCATACCGCTTTCTATGCTTTTTGCCATAATAATGATGAATACTTTTGGTGTAAGTGGTAATTTAATGAGTTTAGGTGCATTAGACTTTGGATTGATTGTAGATGGTGCTGTGATTATTGTAGAAGCTGTTTTACATGGTTTAACCCATAACAAAATTTTTACACAGCTTACTAAAATCACTCAGCAAGATATGGATAATGAAGTAAAACATACTTCTACACGTATGATGAACGTAGCTGTATTCGGACAGATGATTATTCTCATTGTGTATTTACCTATATTCACTTTGCAAGGTATAGAAGGCAAAATGTTCAAACCGATGGCACAAACTGTAATATTTTGCCTTATAGGCGCATTTATTTTGTCTTTAACCTATATTCCTGTAATAACTTCTTTACTCATTTCCAAAAAGATACAAAGTAAAATCACTTTTTCAGACCGTATGATTGCATGGATAAGTAAACAACATCAAAAACTATTACGGGCTTGCTTACGATTTTCTGTGCTTTCTGTGAGTGTAGTATTTACTTTATTTGTTTTTTCTGTGTTTTTACTTACTCGTTTGGGGGGAGAGTTTATTCCACAAATTCCCGAAGGCGATTTTGCCGTAGAAACTCGCTTGCTTAAAGGAAGTAACCTAAATACTTCGGTACAAACTTGCCAGCAGTCTGCCAAAGTATTATTAGAACATTTTCCTGAAATTGAAAGAATTGTGAGCAAAACAGGAAGCGGCGAAATTCCCACAGACCCTATGCCAATGGAAAATTCAGATATGATGGTTATCTTGAAAGACAGACGAGAATGGAAATCTGCAAAAACATGGGAAGAACTTTCTGAAAAAATGCACCAAACTTTACAAAATAATATACCTGGTGTATCTTACAGTTTTCAGTATCCCGTAGCTATGCGATTTAATGAACTAATGACAGGCGCAAAACAAGATGTAGTCTGTAAAATATTCGGTGAAAATTTGGATACTCTCTCTAAATACGCAAAAAAACTTGGGCATATCGTATCAGACATCAAAGGAGTAGAAGATATTTATGTAGAACCCATAGACGGCTTACCACAATTGATTATTACCTATAAACGTGAAGAACTCGCCAAATATGGTATTGCTGTTCAGCAGGTCAATCAAATTATCAATACAGCTTTGGCAGGACAGAGTGCAGGTATGTTATATCAAGATGAAAAACGGTTTGATATTGTAGTACGCTTAGCCAAAGAACAAAAACAAAATATAGAGCAGATTAAGAACTTACTTGTTAATACTCCAAACGGCACACAAATTCCTTTATACCAAATTGCTGACATAGCAATTAAAGAAAGTGTTAATCAAATTCAGCGGGAAGAAGCTAAACGCAGAATTATTGTGGGCTTTAATGTAAAAAACCGCGATGTACAAAGTGTAGTACAGGAAGTTCAGCAGGATGTACAACAAAAATTAAAACTGCCCTCAGGCTATCATATTACTTACGGTGGTGCATTTGAAAATTTAGAAAGTGCTAAAAAACGGCTTATGTTAGCTGTTCCTGTGGCTTTATTACTGATATTCTTTTTGTTATACATGACTTTTAATTCGGTAAAACAAGCAATTTTAGTGTATTCAGCTATACCGCTTTCGGCTATTGGAGGGATATTCTTTTTATACATGCGAGGTATGCCGTTTAGTGTAAGCGCAGGAGTAGGTTTTATTGCACTTTTTGGAGTAGCTGTACTTAATGGTATTGTTTTGATTAGTGAATTTAACCGTTTGAAGAACAGTGGTATACAAGATATTTATACCATTGTTCAGGAAGGTACACACATACGCCTGCGCCCCGTACTTATGACGGCTTTTGTAGCTTCGTTAGGTTTTTTACCTATGGCAATCAGCAAAGGTGCAGGGGCAGAAGTCCAAAAACCATTAGCTACCGTAGTTATTGGAGGTTTGCTTACCGCAACATTTTTAACTTTAGTTATTTTACCTGTACTCTATATATGGGCAGAGAAATTTACACTCAAAAAGCACGCAAAAACTGCATCTATATTCATTATAGGACTATTATTTTCACAAAACACAAACGCCCAAACCCCTATCTCACTCAAAAATGCCATAGATACTGCTCTAAAACATAATCCTCTAATACAAGCTCAAAATTTGCAAACCGAATATCAAAAATCTTTGCTTAAAGCCAGCTATGATATTCCTAAAACTAATTTTTCTTTTGAATATGGGCAGATAAACTCCATTTATCAGGATAATCGGCTTTCGGTTATGCAAAGTACGGCTTTTCCTACCTTGTACAGCAAACAAAAAAATCTTGAAAAGATACAGACCCAAGAGCAAGCCCTAAAAACCGAAGTTGTCAAAAAAGAAATTACACGCAAAATAAGCGAAGTATTTTATCAGCTCGCGTACCTGTATCAAAAACGGATTTTATTACAAAAAATAGATACTTTACTCAATGAAGCCAATCAAAGAATACAGCTCAAATTTACCAAAGGCGATGCGAATACATTAGAAAAAACTACCGCAGAACTACAAAAATACACAATACAAATGCAATTACAGGACGTTGAAAACGAAATTCAGAACACTCAAAAAACTTTTCAGTATTGGCTGAATAGCTCACAAAACTATATTCCTGAACCTGTTTCCTGGGCAAATACTCCTATTTTAAGCCCGCAGGATACAGCAAAATTACACACACACGCACAAATACAAGTATTACAACAATCTCTGCGTACCGCACAGGCTAAAATCAAAATAGAAAAACACAAGTTTTTACCTGACTTCTACGCGGGGTTTTTCAATCAGACTTTGCAAGGTATGGGTGCAGATGATAAATTCTATACGCGCAGCACACGTTTCACTTCATTTCAGATAGGAATAGGTATTCCTCTTTTTTATACTGCTCAAAAAGCAAAGCTTAATGCGGCAAAAATACAATACCGTATTACACAGCAAAAATACAGTATCGGCATAAAAGTATTTCAAAATGAATACAATATAGCATTCAATACATATCAACGAACTCTGCAAAAAGTACGCACCTGGAACGAAAATATCCTGCCCAAAACAAAAATCATGCTCAGCCAAGCTAATCAGCAATTAAATGCAGGAGCAGTAAATTATACAGAATGGGTTATATTAGTACAACAAGCTACTCAAATGCAGTTAAACTATTTAGAGGATGTCAGAACATTATACTTTTCTTTAACCGAATTACAATACTATCAAACGAATTAAATCTATGAAAATAACATATTTTATTTGCGGCTTAATGTTGTTTATAGCTTGTCGCGGCAATCAGAAAACAGAAAAAAAACCTATAAAACAAGCCGAAGAAAATACCTTATTTGTAGAACTGAATGAAAATGAGTTCAAAAATGCTAAAATTAAAATAGCCAATCCTGAGAAAAAAGAATTAAATGCACTGCTTAAAGTCAATGGTTATACAGATGTCCCTCCACAGAATTTAATCAGTATAAGTGCTGTCATGGGGGGATATTTGAAATATACACATCTTATCCCAGGTATGAAAGTACGCAAAGGAGAAAAATTAGCTACTTTGGAAGATGCAAAATTCGTGGTATTACAAGAAAACTATCTTACAGCCAAAGTAAAGCTAGCACAATTAGAAAAAGAATTTGCACGTCAGACTGAACTTAATCAAAGTAAAGCTACCAGTGATAAGATATTAGAACAGGTCAGAAGCGAGTATTTTACTCAAAAAATCATAGTACAGTCTTTAAATGAACAATTAAAATTACTTAATGTTAATCCTGAACAACTTACAGAAAACAATATTTCACGTGAAGTGTATCTATACGCCCCCGCAAATGGCTACGTAACCAAAGTAAACGTCAATATCGGTAAATATGTACAACCTTCAGAAGTACTGTTTGAACTTGTTGACCCGACTGATATTCATATTCGTTTAGCTGTTTTTGAAAAAGACATAGACAAAATTTATATTGGACAGAAATTTATCGCTTATACAAACAAAAACAACAAATCTTACCCGTGTGATATTGTATTTATTGGTAAAGAACTCAATAAAGACCGCAGTTTAGATGTACATTGTCATTGTGAAGATTTAGATAAAAATATCATTCCTGGTGAATATATCACAGCAGAAATTGCTGTAAAAACTACAATTTCAGGAATGGCATTACCTGAAGAAGCTGTACTACATTTTGAGGGAAAAGAGTATGTTTTTATTGAAACTGCAAAATACAAATACGAAATGACCGAAGTAGAAACAGGTTTGCAACAAGGCGGATATACAGAAGTGAAGTTAAATGAAAAATTGAAGGAAAACAGTTTAGTTGTTGTCAGGGGAGCGTATAGTTTGCTCATGAAGTTAAAAAATACGGAGGAGGAGTAATTTTTTTATTTTACTTTTCAATTTTTGGGCGTGTCTTTCACTGCGTTCAGGTCAGCATGATGAGTGCCACATAACGCGGTGATTGAGCAACACCGTCATTGAGTGGTTTCGGCATAGTTCGGTAAGCTCACTAAATGTATGCGAAGTATTAACAAAAATAACCTGCTTTCATTGTCATAGTACGAAAGTAGTTAAAAATGGTCATAAAAAAGATGGGACACAAAATTTTTTGTGTAAATCTTGTCATAAACGGTTCAAAAGCTATACAAAATGCTTAAAAATCTTCAAATTGATGAGTATTGTAACGGATAACAGGACTGTTTTTACTTCAAGTATTTGCAAAGGAAAATTACCAAGTGGCAAAACATCTTACTCGTGCTATTGAAGGGGTCAATAATGCTTTAAGGATAAGAAATAGACGCCTTGTACGAAAAACTACTTGCTTTTCTAGAAAAGATGAGTGCCACGAAGCCACTATGGTTCGGCAGGTGATACAGTGAGCTTGTCGAACTGCTCACCAAGCAAGCTCACCAACCATCAAAATCATGTTTCAAGAACATAATTATGCCTGTCATATATTCTAAACTACCACCAAAATTGTCAGGACAGGGTAATTATTTATTCCAGTAGTTCAAAAAAATAAAT